>JAKANU010000084.1 GCA_021812315.1 Pseudomonadota bacterium | reverse complement strand
CTTGTAGCCGGGACGCAGGCCCGCATCTTCGTCAAAATCCGCCCTCAGCGTCGCTACGGGTCCATCGAACTCAAGTTTCCAATGTTTGTACTGCGAAGGATCGGTCTGGTAATCGACGTGGCTGGATTGGGTCACGGTTGGCTCTCCTCAAATTCAAGCATAAAACTGCATCATGAGTTGCCTAAAGATGCATCATAATGCATATCATACAAAGAAAATCTTTTCCTTGCTTGGCACGGGAAATTCAGTTCGGTAATTCCAACAGCAGTCTGACAACTTGGCGCAACTCTCGAAACGTGCTTTCGAGGGGCTGCGCACTGGTGTCGACCCTGAGCTGTGCCTTGGAATAGAAGGCCGCGCGGCCGACGAGAATGCGCTTGAGATCGGCCATGGCTTCTTCGCTTGCGGCCATCGGGCGCAAATCGCCCTGAGCCAGGACGCGCCTCATGTGGTCCTCGGGATCAGCCTGCAACCAGACGGTCGAGCAATGCGCCAGCAACTGGTTGAAGGTTCCTGCATCCGACACCAGTCCACCGGGGACCGCAACCACCGCCTCGGGATAGATCTGAATGATCTCCTCCAGCGCCCGGCGTTCATAACGCCGATAGGCGTTGATCCCATACAGCGCCTGAATTTCGGCAACACTGCAACCGGCAAACTTCTCAATCTCGCGGCTCAGCTCGACAAACGGAAAGCCAAGATCATCGGCCAACATCTGGCCCAACGTCGACTTGCCGGCGCCGCGCAAGCCAAGCAGCGCAACGCGGCTGCTGGGGCCGGCATGGGCACTGCCGGCACCCAGCATCCCACTGATCGTCACGCGCACACGCTGTAGCGTCGCTTCATCGCGTTGCTCGAGCAACTCCCGAATCAGCAGCCATTCGGTGGACGAACTCGTCACATCACTGACCAACTCCCCGAGTGCGCATTGCAGGGCGCCGGCCACTTGCAACAGCACCAAAATCGAGGCATTTCCAGTCCCATACTCGAGGTTTGCCAAATGCCGCTCCGAGACATCGGCGGCCAGCGCGAGGGCCTTGCGCGTCATGCCGCGGCGCGCACGCAGCGCCCGCACGCGCTCACCCAATGCGGCCAAAAATGGGTTTTTTTTCGCCTGCAACATAGCCTCGGGTCGGCTGGGCTCGACGGTCGTGAGCCCCCGCCCGATCGAAGGTTGCGACCCTGATTCGCGCAATTTCGTGCTTGACATGCTGATAATCGATACCCAATGTGCAAGCTTGCACAATAATTCACATTTGCCTATTGTGCAACGAAAGACAACTTTGAGCACCCATGGACATTTGACACCCGCGACATCGACCGGGCAATTGGTTGAATTTGCCGAGATCCGTTGGGCCGAGCGCACCGTGCGCATCGAATACCAGTGGCTAATACCGGAACCGGCCAGTAGCCGCCTGCTGGTCTTCCTGCACGAGGGCCTGGGCTCACTGGCGATGTGGCGCGACTTCCCGCGCAGGTTGTGCGCAGCACTGGGTTGCCGCGGTCTGGTGTATTCCAGGCCCGGCTACGGCCGCTCGACGCCACGCACCGCCGACGAGTTCTGGCAACCGGATTTCATGCACCGCCAGGCTTACGAAGTGCTCCCCGCCCTGCTGCAGGCGCTCGGCATCGACGTCAAGGCGGACCCCCCTTGGCTGCTCGGCCACAGCGACGGAGGTTCGATCGCGCTGCTGTACGCGGCTCGTTTCCCGCAGCAAGTCGCTGGCTGCGTACTATTGGCACCGCACATCCGGGTCGAAGAGTTGTCGGTCGCCAGCATCGATCTGGCACGCAAGGCCTATCTTGAGACCGATCTGCGCGAGCGTCTGGCAAAATACCACGATGACGCCGACTCGCCATTTTGGGGCTGGAACCGGATCTGGCTGGCACCCGAGTTTCGGGACTGGTCAATAGAAAGCGAAATCGGCGCAGTTCGCTGCCCGCTGCTCGCGGTGCAGGGGCTGGACGACGAATATGGAACCCTGGAGCAGATTTATGGCATCGCCCGGCGACTGGCCCAAACCGAACTTTTGGTGTTGCCGGCTTGCGGCCACTCCCCACACCGTGACCAAGCGGATAAACTGATAGCGGCAGTAATCAATTTCATGACCCATCACAACCGAGGAGCGCCCCTATGAAATTCGTACGATATACCCTGCTTGCCGGCTTGGCGATCGCGACACCGTTGACCATGGCGCAAACGTCGACCAAGCTCAAGGTGGGTCTGATGTTGCCTTACACCGGCACCTATGCGGCACTTGGCAATGCGATCGAAAATGGCTTCCGCCTTCGCATTGAAGAACAGGGTGGCAAGCTTGGCGGTCGCGAAATCGAGTTCATCAAGGTCGACGATGAGTCCGATCCGTCCAAGGCGACCGACAACGTCAACAAGTTGATCAAACGCGATAACGTTGATGTGCTGGTGGGTACAGTGCATTCGGGCGTCGCGATGGCCATGGCCAAGGTCGCGAAGGACACCGGCACAATCCTGATCGTCCCCAATGCCGGAGCTGAAGCGGTCACGGGCGCCATGTGCGCGCCCAACATCTTCAGAAGCTCGTTCACCAACTGGCAACCCGCTTACGCCATGGGCGAAGTGGCGGCCAAGAAGGGCGTCAAAAAAGCGGTGACGATCACGCACAAGTACGCTGCGGGGGACGAATCAGTCAAGGGTTTTCGCGAAGCCCTCGAGAAGGGTGGCGGCCAGGTGGTCAAGGATTTGAGCCTGCCGTTCCCAGGGGTCGAGTTCCAGGCCCTGCTGACCGAGATCGCCGCGACCAAGCCCGATGCTGTTTACGCCTTTTTTGCCGGCGGGGCAGCTGTCAAGTTCGTCAAGGATTACGCTGCCGCCGGCCTGAAGAAGAGCATCCCGCTGTACGGCCCGGGCTTTCTTACCGATGGCACGCTTGATGCGCAGGGCGCCGATGCCGATGGCCTGATCACGGCGCTGCACTACGCCGACAGCCTGGGAACAGCGCGCGACAACGCGTTTCGGCTGGCCTATGCCAAGACCTACAAATTGCAGCCAGACGTTTACGCTGTCCAGGGCTACGATGCCGCACAGATGCTGGCCATTGGTTTGACGGCAGCCAAGGGTGACATCACCAAACATGCGCAGTTCACGGCCGCTATCGAGAAGGCTAGGATTGACAGCCCGCGCGGCCCCTTCACGCTGTCGAAGTCGCACAACCCGGTGCAGGACATTTATCTGCGCCAGGTCGTCGGCAAAGAAAACAAATTTGTCAGTGTGGCGACCAAGGCTCTGGCCGATCCGGCGCGCGGTTGCCGCATGTGAATGTAGCCTCCACGCTTGTCGCTTCGCGTACTATGCTGCCCCCCGAGGGGGCCGTGCCTTGCTTGGGGCGGCCCAGCGCGGCGGCGCTTCGGCACTGAGCACAACCCATGGACCTGACAAGCTTCTTGATTCAGTGTTTGAACGCACTGCAGTACGGACTGCTGCTGTTTCTGGTCGCGTCCGGGCTGACCTTGATCTTCGGCATCATGGGCGTCATCAATCTGGCGCACGGCAGCTTCTACATGATCGGAGCCTACATGGCTTACGCCCTGGCGCCAAGCGTAGGTGCAATGTTTGGCGGCGGCTTTTTTGCAACACTTATGGTCGGGCTCGTGTTGGCCGTGCTGCTGGGCTACGTGCTGGAATGGGCGTTTTTCAGTTTCCTCTACGAGCGCGAGCATCTGCAGCAGGTGCTGATGACTTACGGACTGATTCTGGTCTTTGAAGAGCTGCGTAGCATGCTCGTCGGTGACGATGTGCATGGTGTCAAGGCGCCTGATGTTCTGGCCGGCTCCCTGCCCTTGAGTGACCTGATGACCTACCCGGTCTACCGCTTGTTCATTTCCGGCGTGTGCCTCGCGCTGGCCCTGGGCATGTACCTGGTGCTCACCCGCACCCGCTTGGGCATGACCATCCGCGCCGGCAGCAGCAACAGGGAAATGGTGCAGTCTTTGGGCGTTGACATCAAATTTCTCTATCGTGTTGTTTTCGCGGCCGGCGTCGCCGTTGCGGTCTTTGCCGGCATGATCGCTGCGCCGATTTCTTCGGTCTATCCCGGCATGGGCAATTCCGTTCTGATCATCTGCTTTGTCGTGGTCGTGATCGGCGGCATCGGCTCCGTGCGTGGTGCCCTGCTCGCGGCCCTGCTTATTGGCCTGGTCGACACGTTTGGCAAGGTGCTGCTACCGCAAGCATCCGGTGTTCTGATCTATGTCTTGATGGCCATGATTCTGTTGTGGAAGCCCGACGGGCTCTTCCGCGCGGGCTAAGCCCAGAATTTTCGCTATGCGGCGCCGAAAGTTCATGTTCATCGGCCTGTGCTTTTTCGCACTGGCACTGTATCCGCTCGTTGGTGGGAGATACGGAATCGATCTGGTCACCAAGGTCATGATCTTTGCCGTATTTGCTCTGAGCCTTGAGTTGCTGGTCGGCGGAACCGGGCTGGTGTGCTTTGGCCAATCTGCCTTCCTTGGCATTGGCGCCTATGCGGCGGTACTGTTGTCGCCGCAGGACGCAGCCGCCTCGGCGCTGTGGTTGGCGCCGGCCTGCGCACTGGCGGCGGCTCTGTACGCGCTTGCGGTCGGTCTGTTGTCGCTGCGCACGCGTGGCGTGTACTTCATCATGGTGACGCTGGCGTTTGCACAAATGGCCTACTACGTAGCGCACGACACACCATTGGGAGGAGGCACCGACGGCATCTACATGACGGCAAAGCCGACCTTAGGCCCGATGATTGACCTCGACAAGCCGCTGGTGCTCTACGGCTTTGTGCTGGCGTGCCTGATCATCGTCTTCGCTCTGCTGAGTTTGTTATTGCGTTCACGTTTCGGCCACGCGCTGGCTGGCATCCGGGTCAACGAGCAGCGCATGCGCGCGACCGGCTTTTCCACCTTCGGCTACAAGCTGGCTGCCTTTGTCATTTCGGGTGCCATTGCCGGACTGGCCGGCTTTCTGTTTGCAGTGAAGGACGGTTACGTCAATCCGGAGTTGATCAGTTGGCATGTCTCGGGCAACGTTCTCATCATGATCATCCTCGGAGGTATCGGGCAGTTGCGCGGCGCCGTCATCGGTGCTTTTGCGTTTGCCTTGTTGCAGGAGTTGTTCAAGTCTGACGCTATTTTTGGGGACTTTGCCAAGCACTGGCAACTCGGACTGGGCCTGACCATCATCGCCAGCGTGGCCGTGCTGCCGCGCGGCTTGGCCGGATTGCCGCGGCAATTCATGAACTGGCGCAGCCGAGTCGCGGCGGGTTCACGCTCCAGCACGGAAAGCACTGCCGATGAGTAATCCCGAGGTGCTGCTGCGGGCCAACGAAATCACCCGTATCTGGGGTGGCCTGATCGCGCTGAACCGGGTTTCGCTGCAGGTCCAAGACTGCGCGGTGCACGCTGTGATCGGTCCCAATGGTGCCGGGAAATCCACCTTGATCAATATCCTGTCTGGCGAACTCGATGCGTCCGCGGGCCAGGTCGAACTGCTGGGCCAGAACGTGACGCGATGGTCCCAGCCACGGCGGGCCCTCGCAGGCCTGGGACGCAGTTACCAGCGCAACACCATCTACCCTGGGTTCAGCGTTGAAGAGAATTGTCGTCTGGCGGCCCAAGCGCATCGCCCCAAGCCCTGGGCGATTTGGCAGGACGCCAGCCATTGCAGTTTCAGTACCCAGATTGCGCACGATGTTGCCCACCGCGCCGGTCTGGCCGCGCAATTGCAGCGCGATGCGGGCACGCTCTCGCACGGACAAAAGCGTCAACTTGAAGTCGCCATGTGTCTAGCCATGCGGCCGAAGGTCCTGCTGCTCGATGAGCCACTGGCGGGCATGGCTGCGCAGGAAACCGAGCGCATGCTCGCCTTGATGGCAGAGATCAAGAAGGACCACGCGATCCTGCTGGTCGAGCACGACATGGACGCCGTATTCCGGATCGCCGATTTCATCACGGTGATGGTCAACGGCACGGTCATAGCCAGCGGCTCGCCCGCGTTCGTTCGCAGCAGCCCGGAAGTACGTTCGGCCTATCTGGGGGAGTCCTCGGATGAACACTGAACTGATCGTTGACGCCCGCGGCGTGCACGCCTGGTACGGATCGAGTCACGTACTGCACGGCGTCGATCTGCAGATTGCACGCGGCGCCACGGTCGGCTTGCTGGGTCGAAACGGCATGGGCAAGAGCACCCTGATCCGCACCTTGCTGGGTCATGTCAGGCAGCGTGAGGGTCAGATCCACCTGTTTGGACACGACGCCTCCAGGTTCGAGCCGCATCAGGTTGCCCGCGCGGGCGTTGCCTACGTGCCGGAGGGCCGAGGCATTTTTCCCAATCTGTCGGTGCGCGAAAACCTGATGATGGCAGCGCGCCCCAGCCGCGATGGGCGCACCGACTGGCCCTATCAACGCGTGCTGGAAACCTTTCCGCGCCTGAGCGAACGGGTGAACCAGCTGGGTGGACTGCTCTCTGGCGGTGAGCAGCAAATGCTGTCGATTGGCCGCGCCTTGATGACGCACCCCGATCTGGTTGTTCTGGACGAGGCGACCGAAGGTTTGGCGCCCCTGATCGTCGCTGACATCTGGAACGTCATCGGCCAGATACGTGCCTGCGGCATCGCCACCCTGATCGTTGATCGCGATTACCGCAAGGTCCTGGCACGCTCGGACCAGGCGGTGGTACTGCAAAAAGGACGCGTGGTGCTAAGTGGCCGATCCGACGAGCTCGCCGGCAACCCTGCGCTGTCCGGGTTCCTGGGCGTTTGACGCCAATCCGATCCGATTTTGCTACAAAATCGATAGCTTCCTACGCAGGTGCATCGGGCTTCACAGGCCTAAATAGCATGAAATGTTGGCGAGAACCGAACACCTTAAATCATCACCACCGCACTTTGAAAGTCTGACACAGCAAGTCCAACTGGCTCTGGTTCAAGGGCGGTACGTCCTGTCCGCACAAGAAGTACAGTCTGGCGCTTTCTTCCAACTCTTCAAGCACCGCCATGGCCTGCGCCGGTGAGTGATGCCAGACATTTGGCCCCAGACGCTCCAGCATCACCGCACGCAGCGCGATGCCGCGGCCACCGTAGGATTCGATGGCCCGCTGCACCAAGTCCGCCGTTTGTGCCGCGCCCGGGTGGGCATAGGCAATCACCGGAACGTGGCCGACTTTCATCACAAAGTAGGGTGTGATGGCTGGCAACAGCTCGTCGCATGCACCCGGTTCGGTGTGCAGGCCCTTGCCTTTTAGCGTCAGCGCCACACAGTGTGTGCTGTGCGTATGGATGACGCATCGCACCTCGGGGTCCAGGGCGCGGGCCGCCGCATAAATGCGCGAATGCAGGGCAAAGGTCTTGCTCGGCTGGTCGCCCGCCAGATGCTGCCCGTGCGCGTCAAGCCGCGCCAGCCGCGCGGGATCGAGAAAACCCAGACAGGCGTCCGTAGGCGTGATCAGATAGCCACCACCCATGCTCTCGTCCAGGCGAAAGCTGATATTGCCTGCCGTGGCGTGCACATAACCGCGGTCAAACAGACTCTTGCCGACACGGCAGATTTCTTCGCGTGCCCGGGTTTCACTAAGTGATGTACTCATGAAAGAGCCTTGAATGCCTGTGAAAAGATGTCGTCGGCACCAAAGTTGCCTGATTTGAGCAGGATATGCAAGGGTTTTGCGTGCGGCGCGATCAGCGCGTGGCACCAGGGCACACCGGGCGCGACCTGCATCCCGACCTGCATGCGCTCAATACCGAGTGCCTGCACGCAGGCGCCCGAAGTTTCGCCACCGGCCACGATGAGCTGCCCTACCCCGCGCTCGACCAGCCCCTTGGCGATGCGCGCCAGCGCTTGTTCCACCAGTTCTCCAGCGGCCTGCGCGCCCATGCGCGCCTGCGCCGCCTTGACCGCCACGGTGTCTACCGTCGAATAGACCAGCAGCGGTTGCGGGCCCAACCGGCTGCCAGCCCAGTCCAACGCCTTGGCCACCACGTCCACACCCGCTGCCAGTTGCAAGGGGTCGATCGCGAAGGCGCTTAGCCCGGCGCTGATGAAGTGTCGCACCTGCTCATTCGTGGCCACCGAACAGCTGCCCGATACCACCGCGGCAAATCCCCTGGCAGCGGGCAAGACACTGGCGCAGGGCGACGCAGCGATCGAGAAATTGGCCGGCAGACCGATGGCCAGACCGGACCCGGCAGTCAGCAGCGGCAGCCCGGCCAAGGCGCGGCCCAATACCAGCAGGTCTGCGTTGGACAAGGCATCCACGACGGCGATCCTGACACCTTGCGCGCGCAGTTGCCCGATGCGCTGGCCAATGGCCGCTTCGCCCTGGGCCACCACGGAGTAGTCCAGCAATCCCACAGGGTGTTTGCATTGGGCCTGCAACACTCGCACCAGATTCGAGTCCGTCATCGGTGTCAGCGGGTGATTGCGCATGCCCGATTCGGCGAGCAGCACGTCGCCCACAAACAGGTGGCCTTTGAACACGGTGCGCGCGTTGTCCGGGAACGCCGGGGTCGCCACGGTAAAGTCGGTGCCCAGCGCATCCATCAGGGCCTCGGTTACCGGTCCGATATTGCCACGCTGCTCGCCGTTGTAGACACTGTCGAAGGTCGAGCAGTACTTGAAATAGATTTGCCGCGCGCCCTGCACCTTGAGCCATTGCAGCGCCGCCAGGGACTGGGCCACCGCCTCGCCCGGGGAAACCGTGCGCGACTTCAGTGCCACCACCGCCGCATCAGCCTGGGTATCAAGCGCTTGCCTGGGCACGCCGATCGTCTGCACCACGCGCATCCCGCCACGGACCAGGTTGTTGGCCAGATCGGTGGCACCGGTGAAGTCGTCAGCGATGCAGCCCAGCTTGATCCCGCCATAGCCCGATGTGTCTGCCAAGTTCCGATCCCGCATGTCCAAACTCCTGATGAAGCGCCGCGTCAGGGCGGCAGTGGCGTACTTTAGCCGCTTGCTGCGTACCGATGGACGACGGAATCCAGTTTGCTTGGACCGCCATGGTTTATGCTCAACTCCGCGTTGCCACCTGCAGGAGATCTCGCCATGACCAAGCCCATCAAGCGCATTGCCATCTGCACCGGCGGGGGTGATGCACCCGGACTCAACGCGGTGATCCGCGCCACTGTGAGTGCTGCGGCCAACCGCGGTTGGGACTGCCTGGGCATCCGCGACGGCTACAACGGCATTCTGGAGCCGGGGCAGTACCCGACCGGCGGCGTCGCGTTGCTCACGCGCGAACAGGTACGCGGCATCTCGCATCTTGGTGGCACGATCCTGGGCACGACCAACAAGGGCGATCCGCTGCACTTCCCGACGCCCATGCCCGACGGCAGCATCGGCGAGAGTGATCGCTCGGACGAGATCCTCAGCTACTTCCAGCGCGAAGGCATCGATGCACTGGTGGCGGTCGGCGGCGATGGCTCACTGACGATTGCCAACGCCTTGCACCGCAAGGGCCTGCGTGTGGTCGGTGTGCCCAAGACCATCGACAACGATCTGGACAAGACTTTCACGACTTTTGGCTTTGATACGGCGGTGTCCTTTGCTACCGACTGTGTGGACCGGCTGCACAGCACGGCGCAAAGTCACCAGCGCGTCATCGTCATCGAGGTGATGGGCCGCTACGCCGGCTGGATTGCTCTGCACACTGGCATCGCCGGAGGCGCCCATGCGATTCTTTTGCCGGAAATCCCGTTTGACCTCGACAAGGTCGCCGACAAGGTGCGTCAGCGCGACGCTGAAGGACGCCTTTACACCCTGGTCGTGGTCGCCGAGGGAGCGAAACCGCATCACGGGCAGCGCGCTGTGCTGGCCCCGGCCGAAATTGGACACGCCGAGCGTCTGGGTGGCATTGGCTACCATGTCGCGCAGGATCTGGCGCAACGAACCGGCAAGGATACGCGGGTCGTGGTGTTGGGCCACTTGCTGCGCGGCGGCAGCCCCACTTCGTTTGACCGTTTGGCAGCCCTGCGTTTTGGCAGCGCCGCGGTGCGTGCGCTTGACGAAGGCCGCTCTGGCGTGATGGTTGCGCTCGGCTATCCGGACATAAACTACGTCAATCTGGAGGAGGTCGCCGGGCGCATGAAGGCAGTACCCTTGAAATGCGACACCTTGCAGACCGGCCGCGACCTCGGGGTATGCTTCGGAGACTAAGGAGAGATCATGACAGTCATCACCAACATAGAAGATCTTCGTGTGCTGGCGCAAAAGCGCGTGCCAC
>JAKANU010000083.1 GCA_021812315.1 Pseudomonadota bacterium | reverse complement strand
ACAATGCCCATGTATCGTCCGTCATCGAGCAAGAAGGCATCGTGTCCGTGAGGCGCGTCAATCTCGGCGTAGCTGACATCGCGTCGGTTCTCGAGCAGCGCCTTGACGATCTCACGACTTCGCCTGGGCGAGAAACGCCAGTCGGTGGTGAAGCTCACTACCAGGAACTTGCAGGCAGCGCGCGCCAACGCCAAATGGAGATTGCCGCCAAACTCGCGTGCCGGGTCGAAGTAGTCCAGCGCGCGCGTGATCAGAAGGTAAGTATTGGCATCGAAATATTCAGCAAACTTGTCGCCCTGATGACGCAGATAGCTCTCGATCTGGAACTCGACCTCCTGGGTGCTGAAAAGGAACCCGTCGACGCCTTGCCGACCCACCGACTCACGCAACTGGCGTCCAAATTTCTCGTTCATCACGTCGTCGCTGAGGTAGGTGATGTGACCAATCATGCGGGCGATGCGCAGACCGCGCTTGGGAACGACACCATGCTGTCCGTAGTGACCGCCATGGAAATCTGGGTCGGTCACAATGGCCCGGCGCGCCACCTCGTTGAAAGCAATGTTCTCGGCTGTCAAGTTCGGCGCACTGGCCACCACCACGGCGTGACGCACGCGATTCGGATACTGCAACGTCCAACTGAGCGCCTGCATGCCCCCCAGCGAGCCTCCCATCACCGCGGCGAGCGTCTCGATGCCTAGCGCGTCAAGCAGCCGGGCTTGCGCCCGAACCCAGTCCTCCACCGTCACGACCGGGAAGTCGGCGCCGTAAGCCGTCTCGGTCTGCGGATTGACGTGCATCGGCCCGGTGGAACCAAAGCATGAGCCCAGGTTATTCACGCCTATGACAAAAAATCGACGGGTATCGAGCGCCTTTCCCGGGCCGATCATGTTGTCCCACCAACCCTCGGATCTGTCCTGCCCTTCGTACAACCCCGCGACGTGATGCGAGGCATTGAGTGCATGGCAAATCAGCACGGCGTTGGAGCGCTCCGCGTCAAGCGTGCCGTAGGTTTCGTAGGCCAGCGAATAGTCACGAATTGACTCGCCGCTTTGCAAGGGCAGGGCGGCGGCAAAGTGCATGAACTGTGGCGTAACGATCATCTGACGGAGGAAGGCGTGGGTTGGCCGGGCGCGTCCACGGCATGTTCCACAAAGGCCTTTCAAGCAATTACGCGGCATTGCTGCATGCAAACGCCAATGGGCAGGTGCATCGGCTGGCCGTGGCTGGCAGTATAAATCCAAGTGGCCAATTCGGCGTCGCAGACTGAAGGAATACCCACCTTGGGCTGATACGAGGGATCCGATACCTGCCGGCGCAGAAGTAGCGTGAATATTCTGGCTCATTTATTGCTTCACTTTGGTGCGTTCGACATATGTTTCGTGGCAACGCACCAATTCAACGCAATTCAATTCGAGAGGTAATCATGGAAGCACCAAAGCAGGGCGCCGACGCCCTGTTCATTCTCCTGGGCGCAATCATGGTGCTGGCCATGCACGCAGGTTTTGCCTTTCTGGAGTTGGGCACGGTCCGACGCAAAAACCAGGTCAATGCGCTGGTCAAGATACTGGTGGACTTTTCGGTCTCGACAGTGGTCTATTTCCTTCTCGGCTACGGCGTAGCGTACGGCACGAGCTTCTTCGTCGGCGCCGAGCAACTGGCCATGAAGAGCGGTTATGAGTTGGTCCGGTTCTTCTTTCTCCTGACCTTTGCCGCAGCCATTCCCGCAATCATTTCCGGCGGCATAGCCGAGCGTGCAAAGTTCTGGCCACAATTGATTGCCACCGCGGTCATCGTTGGCGTCATTTATCCGCTGTTCGAAGGCGCGGTGTGGAACCAGCACTTCGGCGTGCAGACGTGGATCAGGCAACTCACCGGGGAAGAGTTTCACGACTTCGCTGGCAGCATCGTGGTCCATGCCGTCGGTGGCTGGATCGCGCTGCCCGCGATCGTCTTGCTCGGCGCTCGTGCCAATCGTTACCGAAAGGACGGGGGCATTTCAGCCCACCCGCCAAGCAGCATCCCCTTCCTGGCACTCGGAGCTTGGATACTCACGGTCGGCTGGTTCGGATTCAACGTGATGAGTGCCCAGACACTGGACAAAATTTCCGGACTGGTTGCGGTGAACTCTTTGTTGGCGATGGTCGGGGGCACCCTCGCGGCGCTGGTGGTCGGCAAGAATGACCCGGGCTTTGTCCACAACGGTCCCCTGGCCGGACTCGTCGCAGTTTGCGCCGGTTCCGATTTGATGCATCCGCTGGGGGCATTGATCGTCGGCATGGTGGCCGGGACAGTCTTCGTGTGCATGTTCACGCTGACGCAAAATCGCTGGAAAATCGACGACGTCTTGGGCGTGTGGCCCCTGCACGGACTCTGCGGGACTTGGGGCGGCCTGGCGGCAGGCATTTTTGGGAGCAAGGCACTTGGCGGCCTGGGGGGTGTCAGCTTGGGCGCCCAATCGGTGGGCACCATCCTGGGTATCGCCTGGGCGCTAACCAGTGGTCTGCTGGTTTATGGTGCGCTCAAGATAGGTGTCGGTCTGCGTTTGAGTCAGGAAGAAGAATTTGACGGGGCCGACCTTTCCATCCACAAAATCAGCGCAACGCCGGAACGTGAGGCGAATTGGTAAATCCGGGCGAAAACGCGGCATTCCATTTATTCATCAAAATAATTGTAAAGTTATGAAACTTGACGCATAATGGCCCGGCTTGGCCGGAAATTGGCCAGGCAAGTTTGCGGTGTTTAGTCAGTTTCGCATCTGCTTTAAGTCTACATTGGTTTGTTGATTGCGGGTTAATAGCGGTTTTGGACTCCATCGCGTTTTGAGTCATTTTCAGGAGTCCTTTTATGGGCAACAAACTTTATGTGGGCAACCTGCCCTACACTTTCCGTGATGAAGACCTGCAGCAAGCCTTTGCCGCACACGGCACGGTCACCAGCGCCAAGGTCATGATGGAACGTGACACGGGTCGCTCCAAGGGCTTCGGCTTTGTAGAAATGGGCAGCGATGCTGAGGCACAGGCTGCCATCAACGGCATGAATGGCCAGCAGTACGGCGGTCGCGGCTTGGTTGTCAACGAAGCTCGTCCGATGGAGCCGCGTCCCCCGCGCACCGGTGGCGGCGGCTTTGGGGGGGGCGCTGGCGGCGGCCGTAGCGGCGGTGGCTACGGCGGTGGCGGCGGTGGTTACGGTGGTGGTGGCAGTCGCAGCGGCGGTGGTTACGGTGGTGGCCGCAGCAGCTACTGAGATAAGGACTGGCAAATTGCCCAGAAATGGGAAAAGGGTCCTGAGGGACCCTTTTTGTTTTGGCAAATTCCGCATTGGCGGATCGGCGCACCCGAATCAAGGGCCGCGCGGCTTTCTCGCTCGCGCGGCAAAAGCCCTGTCAAACAACCAATTAGGCAGAAGCCGCAGCAACTTGGCAACGATCCCCATTTGCCAAGGAATCACGCAATAGCTGGTGCCGCGTTCGATCGCCCTGAACGCAGCATCGGCAAAGTCGTCAGCATGCATCAAGAACGGCATCGAATATTGGTTCCTGCGCGTCAGTGGGGTATCAATGTATCCTGGACATAGAGTCACCACGTCCACGCCGGTTCCGCGCAACTCGGCGCGGAGGCATTCGCAATAACTGGTCATCGCGGCCTTGCTGGGACAGTTCGCGCCGTGACCTGCAAACCCGCGAATAGCGTTGACGCTGCTTATGCCCACGACACGTCCAGAACCACGCCCGATCATCAACTCCAGAAAGGGATGAAATGTTGCGACAGTGCCCAGATTATTGATCGCAAAAGTTCGAGCGATCACTTCGAGATCGGCGCGCTCTCTGGAATCGACGCCGACACTGATCCCGGCGCAGGCAATGACGATGTCTGGAATCCCTTGTTTCGCCAGGCAGTCCTGCCCCGCGGCGATGATGGAATCGACCGAGGAAACATCAGCGCCATAAATCTCATAGCGCCCAGCCCCTAACTCTTGCTCGCTGGCCCACGCTTGAATCTCTGCCGTGCGCCGCGCTACTAAGGCCAGCGAGTAGCCTGCGCGGTAGAAGCGCCAAGCCAGGGCCCGCCCCAGGCCACTGGAGGCGCCCGTGATGAACAGGAGTTTGCCCATGAAATTCGCAACGACTCCGATTACGGGCCACTGCGCGGCGACAACGTGGCCTTGACCCGGCCTTTGAGGAGGACGACACGCGCAAGATTGTCAAATTCCAACGCATCCGCAGTGAACCGATCATGGCCGTGAATCAACGCCACCGGCCGGTCTGAAGTCACCCGTTCGGTGGCCATGAATGCGTGCAGAAATTCACCGCGAAACTCAATCCGCGTTGGCGACTCAATATTCTGCCCCGGAGTCGACACACGCACCACGCGCGCGTCGCCAAATAACTGCACTTCGGAAGCATCGCCTTTGGCTACTGCGCGCTTGGCGCTGGCCATTGTCTCCCGACCATCACTAGCAAAAGAACGAATGCGCACAGTATCCACTTCCAGCGTGTCCGTGTCCGGATAGTGGCGGGCATCGGCGCCAAGCACCTCACTCTTGAGGCGCCCGCTTGGGTCAAAAGTCTTCACTGAAAACCTGCGCATGAAATAGTCGGGCTCATGTCGTGCCGGCAAGGGCTGCGCCGGTCCCATCCATTGCGGGGTGCTGCGCACCAACCAGTAGGTTCCCAGCGCCAGCAGGCCCATGAGGGTGACCGGAAGATACAGGGACAAGCGTTCCCAGCCAAGACGCAACAGCGCAATCACTGCGAGCTCTCCTCGAGCAATCCAGCGTACCGACCGGAGGCGATCAGCAACAGATCACAGAACTCACGCACGGCACCCATGCCACCAGCGGCCTGAGTCACGTAATGTGCCAACGCCCTGACTTCCGGATGCGCACATGCCGGCGCGCCCGCCAGCGCACAACGTCGCATTACCGCCAGATCGGGCCAGTCATCCCCGATGGCGGCGCTTTGGCGCCAATCCACACCGAGCCTCTGCAGCACCTGTCTGGCAACTGCAAGCTTGTCATCGATGCCGCAATATTGGTGCTCAATCCCCAGGTCCGTCAAACGCAAGCGAAGCGGCTCAGAGTCGCGTCCGCTGATAACCACTGGCGTAATGCCGGCACGCACCAGCAGCTTGAGTCCCTGTCCGTCAAGCGTGTGAAATCGCTTGATGGACTCGCCAGCCTCACTGTAATACAAGCCCCCGTCAGTGAGCACGCCATCGACATCGAGAAATGTCACGCGAATGCCCTGCGCCCTGATCAGCAATTCAGGCGGAAATGTCAGAACCGGGCTCATATCACTTTTGCACGCATCAAATCATTGCTATTGAGTGCGCCGCACAGCAAGCCAGCGGCGTCCAAAACCAAGACACTAGTAACCCTTCGAAGCTCCATCAATTCAGCCGCCTCGACTGCCAAGGCGTCAACCGCAATGGTGATGGGCTCGGGATGCATGACCTGCTGCGCCGTCATCGCGCGCAGGTCGGCCCCCTTCTCGACCAAACGGCGCAAGTCACCGTCGGTGAATATTCCCAGCACACCGGCCTGCGCATCAACGATGGCCGCCGCGCCCAACCCTTTGCTGCTCATTTCACGCATCAGTTCGCTGAAACTTGCCTGCGGGCCAACCATCGGCACGCGCGCCCCCGAGCGCATGACGTCGCCGACGTGAGTCAGCAATTTCCGCCCGAGCGCACCGCCGGGATGAGACCTTGCAAAGTCTTCGGCCGCAAAACCTCGCGCATCGAGCAGGGCAACCGCCAGGGCATCCCCGAGGGCGAGTTGCGCTGTTGTACTCGCGGTTGGGGCGAGATTGAGCGGGCACGCCTCCTTCTCGACCGCGCAATCGAGGAAGATGTCGGCATAACGGGCCAAAGTTGAGTCAGGTCCACCCGTCATGGCGATCAACGGCGCCCCCATGCGCTTGAGTACCGGCAGGATCGCGATCAGTTCCTCGGACTCTCCGCTGTTGGAAATGGCGAGCACCAGATCCGAAGACTTGATCATGCCAAGATCTCCGTGACTGGCCTCGGCCGGATGCACAAACATGGCCGGTGTACCGGTGGAGGCCAGTGTTGCTGCGATCTTGCGCCCGATGTGGCCACTCTTGCCCATTCCCATCACGACCACTCGCCCGCCGACCTGCAGCATCATTTCAACCGCGCTGACAAAGGCGGTTCCAAGACGCGTCTTCAAACCAAGCACTGCCGCCGCCTCAATGTCGAGAGTTTCCCGCGCCAGACGAAGCACCCGCTCGGGCTGAGGCGTCGGGGAGTTCAGGAATTGACCGGTCATAAGAACATTTTACGGGCCACCGCCCAAATTGATAGGATGCGCCCATGAGCCCGCTCGAAGTCACTTTACTGTATTTGCTGGTGACCGTGCTGGGGGTGGTCGCGTGCCGTTACCTTAGATTGCCGCCCATGCTCGGCTACCTTGCGGTTGGTGTCTTCATTGGTCCCAACGCATTGGCTCTTGCCAAGAACTCCGATGGCCTGCGCCACCTCGGGGAATTTGGTGTCGTCTTCTTGATGTTTCTCATCGGCCTGGAATTCAATTTGCCAAAGCTTCGAGCGATGCGAAAGCACGTGTTCGGTCTGGGTCTCTTTCAGGTTGTGTTGACCATGCTCGGCGCCTGTGCCGTCTGCGTGGGTCTGAGCATAATCTTGCCACCGTCATGGCGGATGGGCTGGCAAGCTGCTCTGGCACTATCGAGTGCCCTGGCCATGAGCAGCACAGCCATCGTGGTCAAACTGATGGCCGAGCGAATGGAAATTGAATCCGAGCACGGCAAGCGGGTCATTGGCGTGTTGCTTTTTCAGGACCTCGCCGTCGTGCCGCTGCTGGTATTGATTCCGGCGCTGGGCGCACCCGGAGAACTGCTGGCTACCACCCTGTTCATCGCGACGCTGAAAGCGGTGCTTCTGATTTCTCTACTCCTGGTTGGCGGACCACATGTCATGCGCTGGTGGCTAACACTGGTCGCTAGGCGCAAAAGCGAGGAGTTGTTCGTCCTCAACCTGCTGCTTATCACCTTGGGTCTAGCGTGGTTGACTGAACTCGCCGGGCTGAGTTTGGCGCTGGGTGCGTTCGTCGCAGGCATGCTGATCTCCGAGACCCAGTTCAAACAACAGGTGGAAAGCGACATTCGCCCGTTTCACGACATTTTGCTTGGTTTGTTCTTCATCAGCATTGGCATGATGCTGGACTGGCGTCTGGTGCTGAAGCACTGGCCGCTGGTTCTCCTGTTCGTCAGCATTCCGGTCTTGTTCAAAGCAATCGTGGTGACTGTGCTGGCCCGGCTATTGGGCGCGTCTGCCGGGATCTCACTGCGAACCGGGCTGTACCTGGCACAAGCTGGCGAGTTCGGCTTCGTGCTGCTGGCGCTGGCCCAAAAGAGCATCCCAATGCCGCAGGCACTCATCGATCCGATTCTCGCAAGCATGGTGCTTTCGATGCTCACCACGCCCATCATCATCGAATACAGCAACGCGATGGTTCTGCGCATGGTCAGCAGTGAATGGCTTCAACAATCCCTGCAGATGACGACGATTGCGCGAAAGTCCATCGACAGAAGCAGTCACGTGATCATTTGCGGCTTTGGCCGCTGCGGGCAGAATCTCGCCCGCATGCTCGAGCTCGAGGGCATTCCTTACATGGCTCTGGACCTCGACCCGGATCGAGTGCGACTGGCAGCGGCAGCCGGCGACTCGGTCGTTTTTGGCGATGCCACGCGCCTTCAAGCCTTGATGGCTGCGGGCTTGGCGCGGGCCAGCGCTGTCGTCATCACCTACCTTGAGGTTCGCGGTGCGTTGCGAGTGCTGGCACATGTTGGCTCGCACGCGCCACAGGTTCCCGTCATCGTACGAACCCAGGACGACCACGATCTCGAGCGCTTGCAACGAGCTGGCGCCACCGAAGTCGTGCCCGAAGCGATTGAGGGCTCGCTGATGCTGGCGAGCCACGCCTTGGCGTTGGTCGGTGTCCCCATGCGACGGGTGCTTCGGATCGTGCAAAATCAGCGCGATGCCCGCTACGGCCTGCTACGTGGGTACTTTCACGGGGCCGATGACAGTTCAGCCGACGAACTGCATCAGGAGCGTCTGTCTTCCCTGACCCTGCCCCGAGGTGCGTTGGGTATAGGCAAGCGTGTCGCCAGTTGCCTTCCATCCGACCTGGCTGTGCGCGTGGTCAGCCTTCGACGCCGCCATGGGAAGGTCCTGTCGATCGTGGACGATCCGCCCATTGAAGAAGGGGACACCCTGGTTCTTTCGGGACAGGCCGAGCCCCTGCGGATTGCCGAGCAGCGCCTGCGCGAGGGCTGAGGCCTGGGCGACCACACAGGCACAATACAGGGCAGAGCAATAACCAAGTCCGCCATGCAAGACATTAGTGTCGCCCAGTACCTTCGGGAGCATATTCGTACCGTGCCCGACTGGCCTGCGCCAGGGGTGCAGTTTCGGGACATCACGCCTTTGCTGCAGGAAGCAAGGGTATTCAGGGTTCTGATCGATGCATTTGTGCACCGCTACATGGAGCCAACCCGGCGGCCCGACATTGTCGCCGGGCTGGATGCACGCGGCTTCATTCTTGGCGCGGTAGTTGCGTATGAACTCAACATCGGGTTTGTCCCGATTCGCAAGAAGGGCAAGCTGCCCTTTGCGACGGTCGAGGAAACCTATGAATTGGAATACGGCAGCGCCACCGTTGAGCTGCACACCGACGCCGTCAAACAGGGCCAGCAGGTGCTTTTGATTGACGATCTGATTGCTACGGGCGGGACGATGATGGCGGGCAAAAAATTACTTCAAAAGCTTGGCGCCAAGGTCATGGAAGGAGCCGCCATCGTGGACTTACCCGAACTTGGTGGATCCGAAAAGCTGCGAGCATCGGGACTGGAATTGTTTACCCTGATCGACTTCGCAGGTCACTAGGCGGCGTTATTTTCCGACACAGAACCCGGCAAAGATGGCGCCCAGAAGGTCATTGGGGGTGAACATTCCCGTGATCTCTCCAAGCTGGCTCTGCGCCAGGCGGAGCTCTTCCGCAGCCAATTCGAGCGCGCGCTGACTGGCCTGCAAGTGATTGCGTGCCCGCGTCAGATGCTGAGCAAAGCGCCGCAAAGCCTGCAGGTGCCGCTCGCGGGCAGCGTAGACCCCTTCGGCGGTCCCACGCCATCCAGCGACGGCCAGCAGGCGGCCTCGCAAGGCGTCCAACCCGGCGCCGGTCTTGGCGGAAACCCGCAAACATTCGCCGGGTCCCGACTCGGGCTGCAAATCGACTTTGTTCCATACATCAATGATTGGCGTGTCAGCTGCTTTCTTTGTCGCCAGCAACATTGCAATTGCTGCGTCATCGGCCGCATATTGGGCAGCTTCGGACTGCGTCAAGTCATGCAGCAGCAGTACTGCATCGGCGGATGCCATGGCCTCCCAGGCATGCGCAATGCCAATCTTTTCTACCTCGTCAATACTTTCGCGCAAGCCCGCAGTATCGATCACATGCACCGGCACGCCTTCAATCTGAATGGTCTGTTGAATCTTGTCGCGGGTCGTGCCGGGGTGCGGCGTGACGATTGCCAGTTCAGCACCGGCCAGGGCGTTGAGCAGCGAGGATTTCCCGGCGTTTGGCTGCCCGGCGATCACGACCTTTATACCTTCGCGCAGCAGCGCCCCCTGGCGCGCCTTGCTCAGAACCGCTTCGGTTCCTTGATGCAATTGCATCAACTGCCGCGCTGCGTCCTCGGCGGTCAAGATCTCTATGTCCTCCTCCGGGAAATCCAGCGATGCTTCCACCAGCATTCGCAATTTCACAAGTGCATCGAACAACCCTTGTATATCTGCAGAAAACACACCCGATAGCGACCGCGTGGCACTACGCGCCGCCGCCTCCGTATTCGCATCAATCAGGTCCGCAATCGCCTCTGCCTGCGCGAGATCAATTTTGTCATTGAGGAAGGCACGCTCAGAAAATTCGCCCGGTTGCGCTAGGCGCAATCTGGCAAGTCGCGGCTGTCCGGCGACGATCTCCGCGGCCGCTTGCAAACAGCGTGTCAACAGAAGCTGCAGCACGACCGGTCCACCATGTGCCTGCAGCTCAAGGACATCCTCGCCAGTGAACGAGTTTGGAGCGGGAAAGAAAATTCCCAGTCCATGATCGATCGGTTCGCCCTTGTCGTCCACAAAGGCCGTGTATCGGGCCTCCCGTGGCTTGAGTTGGCGCGCACAGACGGCGCGCGCCAGGGCTTCGAGACCGAAACCGCTAATCCGCACGATCCCCAGCGCGCCCCGCCCCGGTGCGGTAGCAATCGCTGCGATTGG
>JAKANU010000082.1 GCA_021812315.1 Pseudomonadota bacterium | reverse complement strand
ACGCCTTGAACGAGTCCATGGCCGGGCGACTCCCGCCTGCTTCCAGAATGGTTTGGCGGTATTTTCTACTGATTTTGGCGTTTGGCAAACCGTCGTTACCGATCGTTTCCTCAAAGGCGGCATAGGTATCGGCGCTGAGTACTTCAGCCCACTTGTAGCTGTAGTATCCCGCGGCGTAGCCGCCGGCAAAGATATGACTGAAGGTGTGTGCAGCGCGGTTCCAGGCCGGGGGCTGGATCACCGCGACTTCTTCGCGCACCTGCGCGAGCAGGGTCATCATGTCGTGCTGTGGGTCGTGTACGCAGTGCAGCAACATATCAAACAGGGCAAACTCAACCTGCCGCAGGGTCTGCAGGCCACTTTGAAAATTCCTCGCGGCGAGCATGCGCTCGAACAGGCTCCGTGGCAAGGGTTCGCCTGTCTGCACATGCGCTGTCATCGGCCGCAGAACCTCCCACTGCCAACAGAAATTTTCCATGAACTGGCTTGGCAACTCGACCGCGTCCCATTCGACGCCGTTGATTCCCGATACCTTGATCTCGTTGACCTGGGTCAGCAGATGGTGCAGGCCGTGACCACATTCATGAAACAGGGTGATGACGTTGTCGTGCGTGAGCAGCGCCGGTTTGCCATCGACACCCTCGGCAAAGTTGCAGACCAGATGCGCCACCGGGGTTTGCAGTTGGCCAGTGTCGGGACGCAACCAGCGCGCACGAACGTCGTCCATCCAGGCGCCGCCGCGTTTGCCGGTGCGCGCCGACAGGTCAAGATAGAACTGCCCGAGCAGGGCACCATCGCGTTCGATGCGGTAAAACTGCACGGCCTCGTTCCAGACCGGTGCCTGATCCGCGCGAATCGTCACCTCAAACAGCGATTCGACGATCCTGAACAGGCCGGCGAGCACGCTGGGGATCGGAAAATATTGCCTGACTTCTTCTTCGCTGAAGGCGTAGCGTGCCTGCTTGAGCTTTTCGCTGACGTAGGGCCAATCCCAGGCCTGCGGATCATCCAGATCAAGGTGCCGCGCTGCGTGTTCTCGCAGGTCGGCCAGATCCCGCTCGGCATACGGCCGCGCCTGCTTCGCGAGCTCGCGCAAGAAAGCATTCACCTGCGTTGGCGACTCGGCCATTTTTGCCTTCAACGAGAGTTCCGCATAGTTGGCAAATCCCAACAGCTTGGCGAGTTCCAGGCGCAGCGACAGGATCTCACGAATCAGCCCGGAATTGTCAAGGGCGATGGCGGGTGCTGGTGCCTGGTCGGAAGCGCGCGTCACGTAAGCCCGGTACATCTTCTCGCGCAGTGGCCGATGCTGCGCATACTGCATGATTGGCAGGTAGCACGGCATCTTCAGCGTCAGTTTGTAGTCGTTCCGACCCTCGGCGCGAGCCGCCGCGGCCGCACTGTGCACCACATCCTCTGGGACACCATCGAGTTCGGCTGCCCCGACATAGCAGGCGAAGGCATCGGTGGCGTCGAGTGTGTTTTCGCTGAATTTCTGGCTCAATTGTGCCAGACGCTCCTCAATCGAGGCGAAGCGCTCGCGCGTGTCCGCCTCGAGTTCAGCACCGCCCAGCACGAAATCGCGCAGGGTGTTCTGGCGTGCCTGGCGCTGCTCGCCGTTGAGCCTGGCCGGGTCGACGGCGCGGTACTTGGCAAAAAGCTTGGCATCTGCGCCGAGACGGGTGAGAAACTCGGTGATCCTGGGCAGCGCCGCGTTGTAGGCACTGCGCAGCGCGGGCGTGTCGGCCACACTGTTGAGGTGGCGCACCGCCGCCCAGGAACGGTCGAGCTTTTCGGTCGAGACTTGCAGCACCCGCTCCATCGCCTGCCAGTCGGGTGCGAAGTCCTCACCGGTCACAGTGTCCAGCGCCGCCTGGGCATCGGCCAGCAGCGCGTCGACGGCCGGCGCAACATCGTCGGCGCCGATCCGGTCAAACCGCGGTAAGGTGTCGAAACTCAGCAACGGATTCATCATGGCGCGGGCCTGCCATCCGCAGACCGCTGGTTCAGGGCCTGCACGCGAGCTTGCCAGTTGTACCCAAGCATCTATTTCGCGGCGCGCTCGGCCGCCTCCAGAGTGTTGACCAGCAGCATGGTGATCGTCATCGGGCCGACTCCGCCGGGGACCGGGGTGATGAATCCGGCGACTTCCCGGACCGCGGCAAAGTCCACGTCACCACACAGCTTTCCGTCGGCGCTACGGTTCATGCCAACGTCAATGACGATGGCACCGGGCTTGACCATGTCGGCGCTGAGGACATTGCACTTGCCCACCGCTGCGACCACCAGGTCGGCTTGGCGGGTGTGCTGGCCGATGTCGTGCGTGGCGCTGTGACACAGCGTGACCGTGGCGTTGGCCTGCAGCAGCAGCAGGGCCATGGGCTTGCCCACCGTGTTGCTGCGACCGATCACCACGGCGTGCTTGCCCCGCAGGTCGATGCCTGTGGACTCGATGAGCTTCATGCAGCCATACGGCGTGCAGGGCCGAAAGCCGGGCGCCCCGGTCATCAATTCACCGGCACTGAGTGTGGAGTAGCCGTCAACGTCCTTGGTGCTGGAAATGGTTTCGATGACACGCTGGGGGTTGATGTGTTTGGGCAGCGGCAACTGGACCAGGATGCCGTGCACGGCGGGGTCGGCATTGAGTGCTGCGATGCGCGCGAGCAGCACCGATTCGGGCATTGCCGCCTCGTATTGTTCGAATATCGAGCGCACACCGGTCTGGGCACAGGCTTTGACCTTGTTGCGGACATAGACCGCGCTGGCGGGGTCGTCGCCCACCAGAATGACGGCCAGCGCCGGCCGCACGCCGCGCTGTTGCAACTCGCCCACGCGTGCGGCGATGCCGGCACGCAATTGCGTCGAGAGCGCAATGCCGTCGATGATCTGAGCTTGAGGCTGACTGGTCACAGTGACGATTCCATTAGTAAGAAGACCCGCAAGTTACCGTCGAGCGGGTGCGATGTGCTATGAAGAAGATAGCATCAAGACTTCGGCGAGGTTTGGCCCAGAGCAATCTTCAGGAGGTCCGCCACGGTATTGGCGTTGAGCTTTTCCATGATGTTGGCGCGATGCGCCTCCACCGTCTTGATGCTGATGCCCAGGTCGTCGGCGATCTGCTTGTTCAGGCGCCCGGCCACGATGCGCTCGAGTACCTGCGACTCACGCAGGGTCAGCCGCGCCATGAGCGCACAGCGATTCGCTTCGCTCTGGTGTTCGGCGAACGCGTCCTTGGCCTGCTCGAGCATGCGCTCGACCAGACTCACCAACTGATCTTCCTTGAACGGCTTCTGGATGAAGTCCATGGCACCCTTCTTCATGGTCTCCACGGCCATCGGTACATCGCCGTGACCGGTGATGAAGACGATCGGCAAGGGCGAGCGAATTTCGACCAGGCGGTCCTGCAGCTCCAGGCCGGTCATGCCACCCATGCGGATGTCGACCAGAAGACAGGCGACCTCGCGCGGGTCGTAGCGGCCCAGGAAGGATTCAGCCGATTCGAAACAGCGCACACGGTATTCCTTGCCTTCGAGCAGCCACTGCAATGAATCACGGACTGCCTCGTCGTCGTCAACGACATAAACCGTGCCTCTTTTCGGTATCAAACTCATGCGCTATTCCGGATCGACCAGGCATCCATGGTCATGTTTTCACGAGCGGCACCGGCACCGCGATCGATTCCGTCATGGGAATCCAGAACGAGAAACAGCATCCGGTCACCTCGGTGCCATTGTAGAGGTTCCGCGCCGTCATCCGGCCCAGGTGCGATTCCACGATGGAGCGGCACAGGCTCAGCCCGATCCCCATGCCATCGGCCTTGGTTGAATAGAAGGCCTCGTACAGGCGCTCAAGTACCTCGGGGGCCAGACCCGCGCCGGTGTCGGTGACGGTGAATTCAATCACCGGCTTTTCGTTGACCCGTGCGGCAGCCACGCGCAGGTTCACGCTGCGCTGGGCGGTGGGTCGCCCTGCGGCATCAATCGAATCCGCGGCGTTCTTGAGCAAATTGACCAGCACCTGCTCGATCAGAATCGGATCCACCATCAGCGCGGGCAGGCGCGGTGCGATATCGTGGGTGAGCCGCACGTTGCGTCGGCGCATCTCGATTTCGGCGAGTTCGAGCGCTGCCTCGACCATGCTCGGGATATTCGACAGTGCCCGATTCGGTTCGCTGCGTTTGACGAAAGAACGGATGCGGGTCACCACCTGGCCAGCGCGCTGGGCCTGTTTGGCAGTCTTTTCGATCGTGCCGAGCAGGTCCTGTCGGCTGATCTGCTCGTTGCGGATCCGCGTGATCATGCCGTGGCAGTAGTTGTTGATGGCGGTCAGGGGCTGATTGAGCTCATGCGCCACGCTGGAGGCCATTTCTCCCATGGTGATCAGGCGGCTGGCGCTGTGGGCGCGTTCGGTTTGAGCCGCCGACTGTTCTTCGGCGATGCGCCGCGCCGTGATGTCGGTGGCAATCACCATTTGCGCCAGGCGACCGTCGACCCAGCTCAGATAGCGGGTACGGACCTCAAGCCACTGGCCCAGCGTGTCGATGTAGATCTCGGCGCTTTCGGCCTCGGTCTCGGGCAACTGGTCGGTGGGCAAGCCGGCGAAGGCATCGACGTCGTCGAGCGACTCGTCGCTTGGGGGTGCGACGGGCACCCCGGCCTGCGCCACCAGTTGCAGGTGTCCGCCCGCATGCGTGCCAAACCACAGGCGGTACAGCTTGTTGGCGAACAGCAACTCGTCGCTGCCCAGCGGTGCGACCGAAATCGACGCGTCGAGCGCTTCCAGCACCGTCGTGAAGCGTTCGTGCGATGCGGAAAGCTGCTCGCGGATCCGGTTCGGCTCGGTGATGTCGGTCATCGACGTCATCCAGCCGGTTTGCACGCCGTGCGCGTCGATCAGTGGCGAAACGTACAGGCGGGCATCAAACAGGGTTCCGTCCTTGCGCTTGATGCGAAACTGGATGCCGCTGGGTTCAATCTTGCCCGCCAGTTCGTCCTCCAGACGCGCGCTGAGCGAGTCACGATCCGCCTCGGGCCAGTAGGGAAATGGTGCGGTGCGCCCGACCAGATCCGATTCGCTCCATCCCGTCATGCGGCAAAAAGCCGTGTTGACGTAGGTGATGCGGCCCTGCAAATCGAGCGCGCGCATGCCCGTCAGCATCGAGTTTTCCATGGCGCGGCGAAACACGGTCTCCGAGACCAGTGCCTGTTGCACTTTCATGCGTCGGCGCGTGTGCCCCCAGTTTGCCAGCAGCATCCAGGCGGTCATCGCGCTGAGCGCGATCACCAGCCAGAACAGACCACTGCTGATCAGACGTGGCGACGTGCGATACGCCTCGCCGCGCAGGACCAGGCCGCTGCCAACCGGTGACACCTGAACTTCATAGCCGTTGATGTTGCTGTCCCAGGCAAGCAGGCGCTTGGCCCCGCTGCGCGTGGGGATGCTGGTGCCGGCCAGCACCGCGCCCCTGGAGTCGCGCAACGAAACCGCGTACCGGGCCGAGACTTCGCTGGGCACGCCGTAGAGGAACAGGCTGTCGACGGAGTATTCGGCCAGCAGTACACCGGCAAAGCGGCCCCTGTCATTGAGCGGTATATGCAGTTGCAGCGTTGCCGGTGTCTTCGATGCAACCAGGCTCTGCGCGTACACAACCTGCCCGAGCTCGCGCGCCAGTCGATAACTGTCTTCGGTTTCGCCCGGGCGCAGGGTGGCACCGGTGGTCCGCAACTGGCCGCTGGCCAGGCTGGCGCTTCCGGCGCCAGCCTTGAAGCGATGGTATTCGTCAATCCAGGTCAGGCTGCGCAATTCCGGGTACAAGTTGACCAGCCGTTCGCCTCGACTCTGGAACTCCCTGGAGTCGAGTTCGTGGTTGGCCAACTCGCGTGCGACCTTTTGCAGTTGTTCCTGACGATCGAGCAGACGCAGACGCAGACGCTGCTGCGCGTATTCAACATCGCGTTCCACGGCTTCGCGTTCCCGGTCGGATTCCTCCAGGCGCAAATAGCCGAAGGCGGCCACAATCGCCGCCAGAAACAGGACCACTGCCGCCAGCGGCGCGAGTACCGCAAACCGATCCTGCCGCTGTGGCGTCAAGCGCCGCCACCAATTGCGCAGGTGCGCCGTCAGCGGCAGGCGAATCGCCTGGCTCAGGGCGGGTGTTTGGGGCAGTGGCATGGGTCGGAGTGTATGCTCGCCAAAGAGTCATGTGGCACCGGCGTGGGCCGGGCCGACCCCCTTCCCAAGGGCAAACAAGGGCTTATGTGTTTTGTATTATGGAATGTAAGTGCATAATTTGAAATTTATTCGAATATCGGCGAGAATCAGCACTCTGGACTAGATTACGCATAAGACAAGGAGACAAGCATGTCAGCGATTCCCGAGAATTTGGTCGGTGCCGGCGCCGCCGATGCCGACGCGCAGGAAACCCGCGAGTGGACCGACGCTTTGTCGGCGGTGATTGAAAGGCAGGGCGCGCAACGGGCGCATTTTTTGCTCGAGCAATTGCTTGCACACGCCCGGCAGAACAGCATTGACATGCCGTTCTCGGCCAATACCGCCTACGTCAACACCATCGAACCGGATCAGGAGGAGCGTTGCCCGGGCAACATCGAAATCGAGGAGCGTCTGCGTGCCTACATGCGCTGGAATGCCATGGCGATGGTGGTCAAGGCGAATCGCCATCATCCGATCGACGGTGGCGACCTGGGTGGCCATATAGGTTCGTTTGCCTCGCTGGCCCACATGTTTGGCGCCGGATTCAATCATTTCTGGCATGCGGAGAGCGCCGATCACGGGGGCGATTGCCTGTATATCCAGGGTCACGTGGCCCCCGGTGTTTACGCCAGGGCGTTCATGGAGGGGCGTTTGAGCGAGGAGCAACTACTGCATTTCCGCCAGGAAGTGGGCGGCAACGGTCTGTCGAGCTACCCACATCCGAAGCTTATGCCAGGGTTCTGGCAATTCCCGACGGTGTCGATGGGTCTGGGCCCGTTGATGGCGATTTACCAGGCACGTTTCCTGAAATACCTGCACGCGCGCGGCATTGCCGACACCGCCAAGCGCAAGGTCTGGGTGTTCTGTGGCGACGGTGAAATGGACGAAGTCGAGAGCCTGGGTGCGATTGGTCTTGCCGCCCGGGAGCGACTCGACAACCTGATATTTGTCATCAACTGCAACCTGCAGCGTCTGGACGGGCCGGTGCGCGGCAATGGCAAGATCATCCAGGAACTCGAGGGCACGTTCCGCGGTGCGGGCTGGAACGTCATCAAGTTGCTGTGGGGCAGCAACTGGGATCCCCTGCTGGCGCGCGACAAGGATGGCGCACTGCGCAAGCTGATGATGGACACGCTCGACGGCGACTATCAGACCTTCAAGTCGAATGATGGTGCCTACGTGCGCAAGCATTTCTTCGGGCGCGATCCGCGCACCGCCCAGATGGTCGCCAAAATGAGCGATGACGATATCTGGGCGCTGCGTCGCGGCGGGCACGACCCGCAAAAGGTCTATGCTGCCTACCATAGGGCCGTCAATACCCAGGGCCAGCCAAGCGTGCTGCTGATCAAGACCGTCAAGGGTTTTGGCATGGGCAAGAGCGGCGAGGGCAAGAACAATGTGCACCAGACGAAAAAGCTCACGGACGAGGACATCAAAATCTTCCGTGATCGCTTCAATATTCCCGTGCCCGACAGCCAGATCGCCGAGATTCCGTTCTACAAGCCGGCTGATGACACCCCCGAAATGCGCTACCTGCACGAGCGGCGCAAGGCACTGGGTGGCTATCTGCCGCACCGCCGCAGCGCCGCCGACGAGCAGTTCACCGTGCCCGCCCTGGAGACTTTCAAGTCGGTGCTGGAACCCACCGCCGAGGGGCGCGAAATTTCGACAACTCAGGCCTACGTGCGTTTTCTGACCACGCTGCTGCGCGACCAGGCCCTCGGGCCTCGCGTGGTGCCGATTCTGGTCGACGAGGCGCGTACCTTTGGCATGGAAGGCCTGTTTCGCCAGATCGGTATTTACAACCCGGCAGGGCAGAAGTACACCCCGGTCGACAAAGACCAGGTGATGTACTACAAGGAAGACAAGCAGGGGCAGATCCTGCAGGAAGGCATCAACGAGGCCGGCGGCATGGCCAGCTGGATTGCGGCGGCCACCAGCTACAGCACCAACAACCGCATCATGGTGCCGTTTTATGTGTACTACTCGATGTTCGGTTTTCAGCGCATTGGCGATCTGGCCTGGGCGGCGGGCGACATGCAGGCGCGCGGCTTTCTGCTGGGCGGCACTTCGGGGCGCACCACGCTTAACGGCGAAGGCCTGCAGCACGAAGACGGGCACAGCCATATTCTGGCGGGCACCATTCCCAACTGCATCAGCTACGACCCGAGCTTTGCGCACGAGGTGGGTGTGATCCTGCACCATGGCCTCAAGCGCATGGTGGAAAGGCAGGACAACGTGTATTACTACCTCACGCTGCTCAATGAAAACTACGCCATGCCGGGCCTGACGCCTGGCACTGAGGAGCAGATCATCAAGGGCATGTACCTGTGCAAACCCGGCGCGGCCGAATTGAAGGGCGAGCGGGTGCAACTGCTGGGCTCGGGCTCCATCCTGCGCGAGAGCTTTGCGGCCCAGGAACTGCTCGAAGCCGACTGGGGCATCGCCGCTGACGTCTGGAGCTGCCCGAGCTTCAATGAACTGGCACGCGATGGTCAGGCCTGCGAGCGGCACAAGCTTTTGCATCCGCAGGGCCCGGCGCAAGTGGCCTATGTCGCCCAGCAACTGGAGAAGCACACCGGCCCGGTGGTCGCTTCAACCGATTACATCAAGGCTTACGCCGAGCAGATCCGCCCCTTCCTTCCTGAAGGCCGAACCTACAAGGTGTTGGGTACCGACGGCTTTGGCCGCAGTGACTTCCGCTCCAGGCTGCGCGAGCATTTCGAAATCAACCGTCATTTCATCGTCCTCGCAGCCCTCAAGGCCCTGAGCGAGGATGGCGCGGTGCCGGTCAGCAAAGTGGCGGATGCGATCACGAAGTACGGCATTGTGGCCGACAAGATCAACCCGATGTACGCCTGAAGAAGGCCTTGTGGGTCAGACCACTTTGCGCAGCAAATGTGCTCTGACCCCAACTGATACTGAAACCTTGTGGGTCAGACCACTTAGCACAGCAAATGTGCTCTGACCCCAACTGATTAGAGAGAACAACATGGCAACCATAGAAATCAAGGTCCCCGACATCGGCGACTTCGCCGACGTCACAGTGATCGAGCTGATGGTCAAACCCGGCGATGCGATCAAGGCCGAGCAGTCGTTGATCACCGTCGAGTCCGACAAGGCATCCATGGAGATTCCGTCGAGCCACGCCGGGCTTGTCAAGGAGATCAAGGTGGCTCTGGGCGACAAGGTCCGCGAAGGCTCGCTGGTACTGTTGCTCGAGGCTGAGGGCTCGGCGGCGCTCGCCCCGACCCCCCCAGCGGCCCCGACTGCGTCTTCGGAGAAAAGCACAAATGTGCCTGTAGCGCCCGTCTTGCAAGCACACACCGCTACTGATTTGGTAGCAACACCGGAACTGCCCGGGCACGCCCCGGGGGCTATGAGCGCGGATCTGCCGCATGCCTCGCCCTCGGTGCGCAAGTTTGCGCGTGAGCTTGGCGTGCCCCTGAAAGAAGTCAGGGGCAGCGGCCCGAAAGGCCGCATCACCGCAGAGGATGTCCAGGGCTTCACCCGCGCGGTGATGTCAGGTGCTACACAAACCATAGCTGCCCAGGCACAGAACAAGGGCGCTTCGGGCGCAACAGTCAGTGATGGTGGGGGCCTGGGTTTGCTCGCCTGGCCGCAGGTGGACTTCAGCAAATTTGGCCCCATCGAGCGCAGGGACCGACCCCGCATCAAGAAAATCAGCGCCGCCAACCTGCACCGCAACTGGGTCATGATTCCGCACGTCACCAACCACGACGACGCCGACATCACGGATCTGGAAGCGTTTCGCGTGGCGACCAACAAGGAAAACGAGAAGAGCGGCGTCAAGGTGACCATGCTGGCCTTCCTGATCAAGGCCTGCGTTGCCGCCCTGAAGAAGTTCCCCGACTTCAACGCCAGCATCGACGGCGATCAGCTGGTGCTCAAGCAGTACTACCACATGGGCTTTGCTGCCGACACACCGAACGGCCTGATGGTGCCGGTGATCCGCGACGCCGACCAGAAAGGCGTGTTGCAGATTTCCAGGGAGATGAGCGAGCTCGCGCTGAAGGCGCGTGAGGGCAAGCTCAGTCCGGGCGAGATGAGCGGTGCGGGCTTCACGATCTCGAGTCTGGGCGGGATCGGCGGGCGTTATTTCACGCCCATCATCAATGCGCCGGAAGTTGCGATCCTGGGCGTGTGCAAGAGCCGGATGGAGCCGGTGTGGGACGGCAAGGCCTTTGTGCCACGCCTGATGCTGCCACTTTCGCTGAGCTGGGATCACCGCGTCATTGACGGCGCTGCTGCGGCACGCTTCAACGTCTACCTGGCGCAGATTCTGGGTGACTTCAGGAGGGTTCTACTGTGATATTGC
>JAKANU010000081.1 GCA_021812315.1 Pseudomonadota bacterium | reverse complement strand
AACAAGAACGGCGAGCTCGTGCACCTGCTCTCCGTCGAGGGCCTGCCCAAAAGCATCCTGGTACAACTGCTGGACACGGCGACGAATTTTGTCAGCGTCAATGACCGCGAAGTCAAGAAGGTGCCCCTGTTGCGCGGCAAAGGGGTGTTCAACCTGTTCTTCGAGAATTCGACGCGTACGCGCACGACCTTCGAGATCGCCGCCAAGCGGCTGAGCGCCGATGTGATCAACCTCGACATTGCCAAGTCATCAGCGGCCAAGGGCGAGTCCCTTCTCGACACAGTTGCCAATTTGAGTGCCATGGCCGCCGATCTGTTTGTCGTGCGTCACAGTGAATCGGGTGCGCCGTATCTGATCGCCCAGCACGTGGCGCCGCACGTGCATGTCATCAACGCCGGAGATGGACGTCACTCGCACCCGACCCAGGGACTGCTCGACATGTACACGATCCGGCACTACAAGAAGGACTTTGCCAACCTGACGGTCGCCATTGTTGGCGACGTGCTGCACTCGCGGGTCGCGCGTTCGGACATTCATGCCTTGACCACCCTGGGTTGCGCGGAAGTCAGGGTGGTGGGTCCCAAGACTCTGGTGCCTGCGGATATGGCGCCCATGGGTGTGCGCGTTTTTCACAAGCTCGAAGAGGGCATTCGTGCTTGTGATGTGGTCATCATGCTGCGCCTGCAAAACGAGCGCATGAGCGGCGCCTTGTTGCCGTCGAGTCAGGAGTATTTCAAGACCTACGGCTTGACGCCCGAGAAGCTGCGTCTGGCCAAGCCCGACGCGATCGTCATGCACCCAGGGCCCATCAATCGTGGCGTGGAAATTGATTCGGCCGTGGTCGACGGCTCCCAGAGTGTGATTTTGCCGCAGGTGACCTTTGGCATTGCCGTGCGTATGGCGGCGCTGAGCATCGTGGCAGGGAATGAGGCCTGAAATGAACATTTTGATCAAGGCTGGAAGGGTCATCGATCCGGCCAGCGGGTTCGATGAAATTGCCGACCTGGCGCTCGCCAATGGGACCATAGTAGCTATCAAAACCATAGCGAAAGAGTTCCAGCCCGACGCGACGATCGACGCCTCGGGTTGCGTTGTGATGCCGGGTTTGATGGATCTGGCGGTGCGCCTGCGCGAACCCGGACACGAGCACGAGGGCATGCTCGAATCAGAGATGGCGGCAGCCGTCGCCGGCGGCGTCACCAGCCTGGTGTGCCTGCCCGATACCGACCCGGTGCTCGATGAGCCCGGGCTGGTCGAAATGCTGCGCTTTCGCGCCGAAAAGCTCAACCAGGCACGGGTCTACCCGCTGGGCGCGCTGACGCGCAATCTCGCTGGCGAGAATCTCACCGAGATGTGCGAGCTGACCGAGGCCGGTTGCGTTGCCTTCAGTCAGGCCGAGGTGCCCCTGGCCGATACGCAGGTCATGCTGCGTGCCCTGCAATACGCCAGTACGTTTGACTATGCTGTCTGGTTGCGGCCCCAGGACCTGTATCTTGGCAAAGGCGTGGCCGCCAGCGGCGCGCTGGCCACACGCATGGGGCTAAGCGGCGTGCCGGCGGTGGCCGAAAGCATTGCCCTGCACACGATTTTCGAGTTGATGAAAGCCACGGATGCGCGCGTGCACCTGTGCCGACTCAGCAGTGCCGCCGGGGTGGCGCTGGTGCGCCAGGCCAAGCGCGAGGGTCTGAAGCTGAGCTGCGACGTCAACATCAACTCCCTGCACTTGACCGACGTCGATATCAGCTATTTTGACAGTCAGGCCCGACTGAATCCGCCCTTGCGCCAGCAACGTGACCGTGATGCCCTACGCGAGGCGCTGGCTGACGGCACCATTGATGCCCTGGTTTCGGACCACACCCCGGTCGATGCGAATGCCAAGGCGCTGCCGTTTGCCGAAAGTGAGCCCGGCGCCACCGGCGTCGAGCTGCTGCTGAGTCTGGCGCTCAAGTGGCACCTTGACAGCGGCGTGAGCCTGACGCGGGCTCTGGGAACGCTCACCAGCGGACCGGCCGCGGTGTTGGGCGCGGCCCTGGGCAGGCGCTGCGGTCGCGTCGGTGTGCTCGCCGCAGGCGCGGTGGCAGACTTGTGCGTATTCGATCCGAAGGCGGCGTGGACGGTGTCAGCTTCTGCCTTGCGCAGTCAGGGCAAGCACACACCCTTCTCGGGGTATGAACTGCCTGGCCGTGTTCGCTACACGGTCATCGGCGGCCGCGTCGCATTTGCCGCCTGAATCGAGCAATTCAGGGCATCACCTCGACGTATTCGTAGATCTCACAGTCCGTCACCAGTCGGCGCACCGGCAAGCTCGCGCGCGCAAACCAGGCCTGCGGATCGTGCCGGTCAATCTCGCGCCCCATGAAACGGATCAAACCGCAAATGGGCTCGACCACCTCGGTGCGATAGGCCAGGTCGTTCTCAACGTAGGCTTTGTGCAGATTCTTGAGGCAGTTGCCCCGGCACCAGGTGTAGGCCTCGCACGCCGTGCAGGGCATGGCAGCGGCAAGCTGCAACGCGCTCGCCCTGAGCCAATTGTCTTGCACACTGCCCATCTTCATTTCAGCGACGTACAGCAGGTCCGGGCAAGGATAGATATCGCCATTGGGCAGGACATTGAGCAGGTGGCTGGAAACCCGGCACTGTGAGCGCCCGCCATACAACTCCTGTGCGCGGTTGGGAAAAAGTTTGTTGCGCACCATGCCCATCAGCGGGATCAGTGGGTAGAGCTTATCGGTTCGCAAGAAAAACTTGTCGATCAATTGCGCCAGGACCGCCTGACGTTTGCCGATCGAGTCGCCGCCATACTGCCGGTCCGCCACAAACTGCCAATACAGGTAATCGAAGGGCGAGTTATCGCTGACCAGCTCGTCGAGCTCGGCAAAACAGGTATCCGGGTACCCCCAAGTGACGCGGGCGGTGATCGAACCGCCGACTTTGTCTCGTACCTTTCGCAGGTTCTTGAGCACCTGGCGGTAGATGCCGCGTCCGCGGTAGCGGTCGGTGGTGGCTTCACCGCCGTCGATCGATGCGAGAACATTCGACAGTCGCCCCAGTGCCCAGTCAGGCAGATCGTCGATCAGCGTGGCGTTGGTCTGCAACTGATAGCGAAATCGCGCGAAGCGCTGCATCACTTCGAGCATCAAGGTCTGGTTCAAGGTCGGCTCGCCACCGTAGAAGGTGACGTAGACCTCCTTGTCCTGCAGCTGTTTGTCGATGAAGTTGCTTAGTTGCTCTACGTCGTATTCCACGTGAACCTGTGATCCAAGCACATCGCCCACGCCCAGCGAACAATAACTGCACTTGAGGTTGCACCTGAGCGTGGTCAGCAATTGCAGTTCGACGCGGCCGCCCACGATGGGAGCGCCGGAGTCCTTGGTTTGGAGAGGTGATTTCACCAAATCTGGGGCAATGCGGGATGCGATGGGCATGATGCGATGTTGGGACTCCAGGTCGTGGCGGCGCGGGGTGGTCCCCTCGACAGGAATCGAACCTGTATCTAGCGCTTAGGAGGCACTTGTTCTATCCATTGAACTACGAGGAGACGACGCAGATTGTAGGGTCAGTTCCCTGCGGTCGAACACCTTGTCGCGTCGCAAGCCAGGGCAAGAATCAGGCCCGGCGCGGCCAGGTTTCGATACCCGTCTACTTGGTCAGCAGTCGCATGGCGTCTTCCAGGCCTTTGAGGGTGAGGGCAAACATGCGCTGGCTCATGATTTGCTGGATCACGCTGATGCTTTGGCGATACTGCCAGACGCCCTGCGGCTCGGGATTGATCCAGGCAAACTTGGGAAACGCTTTGGTCAGGCGTTGCAGCCATTCCACACCCGGTTCCTCGTTGTTGTATTCGACGCTGCCGCCTGGTTGCAGGATCTCGTACGGGCTCATCGTGGCATCGCCAACAAAGATCAGTTTGTAATCCTTGTTGTACTTTCGGATGATGTCCCAGGTCGGGAATTTTTCGGCAAAGCGGCGCCGGTTGTTCTTCCACATGAAGTCATAGACGCAATTGTGGAAATAGTAGAACTCCAGGTGCTTGAATTCGGTCTTGGCCGCCGAAAACAGTTCCTCCACACGCGCAATGTGCTCGTCCATGGTGCCGCCGACGTCCATCAGCAGCAGCACCTTGACATTGTTGTGGCGCTCGGGCCGCATCTTGATGTCGAGATAACCAGCGTTGGCTGCGGTCTTGCTGATGGTCTCATCCAGGTCGAGCTCTTCCTCATGGCCTTCGCGTGCGAATTTGCGAAGACGGCGCAACGCGACCTTGATGTTGCGCGTGCCAAGCTCCTGCGTGTCGTCGTAGTCGCGGTAGGCGCGCTGGTCCCAGACCTTGACCGCACTTCGGTTGCGGCCGCCTGCTTGCCCGATGCGGATGCCCTGCGGGTTCTGACCGTAAGCGCCAAACGGACTGGTGCCACCGGTGCCGATCCACTTGCTGCCACCCTCGTGGCGTTCCTTCTGCTCGGCCAGACGCTTCTTCAGCGTTTCCATCAGCTCGTCCCAACCCATCTTCTCGATCTTGGCGAGTTCTTCCGGGCTCAGGTTGAGCTCCAGATTCTTGCGCAGCCACTCCAGCGGGATCTCCTTGCTGAAGTCGGCCACCATTTCAACGCCCTTGAAATAGGCGGCAAAGGCACGGTCGAATTTGTCGTAGTGCTTTTCATCCTTGACCAGCGTGGCGCGGCTGAGGTAATAGAAATCGTCGATCGTGTAAGCGCTGGACGCTTCCTCGCCGTCAGGCAGGGTCGCGTTGGGGCCGACCACACCGGCCTTGAGCGCTTCGAGCAGGGTGAGGTATTCCTTGACCGAGACCGGCAGCTTGGCAGCGCGCAGGGTGTAGAAAAAGTCGGTCAGCATGGCTGGCTTCTGCTCAGCGTGGCTTGTCGAGCAAATACAGCAGTTGCGCCTTGACCTCGGGCCATTCGCCCCGGGTCAGGCTGTACATCACGGTATCGCGGATGGTGCCGTCGCGGCGCAGCGCATGCCCGCGAATCACGCCATCCTTGCGCGCGCCCAGACGCTCGATGGCGGCCTGTGAGGCATGGTTGAAATTGTCGGTGCGCCAGCCCACCACGTGGCAGCCCAGGGTCTCAAAAGCGTGCGTCATCATCAGCAGCTTGGTTGTGGTGTTGACGTGCGTGCGCTGGCAGCGCCGGGCGTACCAGGTGTAGCCGATCTCCACGCGTTTGACAGCGGCCAGGATGTCGTGATAACTGCTGCAGCCCAGCACCGTGCCGTCGGCGGTGTCGCGCACGCAAAACGCAAAGCGGGTGCCGGCTTCGCGCATGGCCAGCGCATCGTCGATGTACTGGCGCGTTTGTTCGGGTTCGGGCACCGAGGTTACGCGCAGCTTCCAGAGTTCGCCGTCGGCGGCTGCGGCGCGCAGACCGGCCTCGTGCTCCGGCGCCAGCGGCACCAGTTCAATACCGCGCCCGGAGAGGATGGTGGGTTCGATGAAAGCCATGACAGGTCGTGGGTGGCAAGTGAAAGCCTAGCGGTTATGCCGCTGCATGAAAACGAGCTTTTCGAACAGGGTCACGTCCTGCTCGTTCTTGAGCAGCGCGCCCACCAGCGGCGGCACCGCCACCTTGTCTTCCTGCGTCTGCAGTGCCGACAGCGGAATGTCCTCGGCCAGCAGCAGCTTGAGCCAGTCGAGGAGTTCACTGGTTGAGGGTTTCTTCTTCAAGCCCGGCAGATTGCGCACATCGTAAAAAGTCTTCATCGCCGCCGTGAGAAGTTCCTGCTTCAGCCCGGGGAAATGCACGTCGACAATGCTTTTCATGGTCTGGGCGTCGGGGAATTTGATGTAGTGAAAAAAGCAGCGGCGCAGGAAGGCATCCGGCAGCTCCTTTTCGTTGTTCGACGTGATGAACACCAGTGGACGGTGCCTGGCCTGGATCAGCTCGCGTGTTTCATAGACGTAGAACTCCATGCGGTCGATTTCCCGCAGCAGGTCATTGGGAAACTCGATGTCGGCCTTGTCGATTTCGTCGATCAGCAGCACCACCTGCTCCTGCGCGGAAAAGGCCTGCCACAGCACGCCTTTGACGATGTAGTTGTGAATATTCTTTACCCGCTCGCCCCCGTCCACGTCGGCGAGCTGCGAATCGCGCAGGCGGCTGACGGCGTCGTATTCGTACAGGCCTTGCTGTGCCTTGGTGGTTGACTTGATGTGCCATTGCAGCAGCGGCATGTTCAGTGCGTCGGCAACTTCCTCGGCCAGCATGGTCTTTCCGGTTCCCGGCTCGCCCTTGATCAGCAAGGGGCGCTTGAGCGTGATGGCGGCGTTCACCGAGAGCATCAGGTCCTGGGTTGCAACGTAATTCTTGGTGCCTTTGAATTTCATGGTTTCGTTTTGGTGGGTCATATTCTGTGCTCAGTGGCAAATGGCGCTCGGCCGATATAATCGGCCCCCGGCAGTTTGCTGCCAGGTCATGTTCAATTGTCCCCCGAAAATGAAAATACTTCTCTCCTCGCTCGCCGCCCTGCTTGTCGCTTGTGTGACCGCGGTGTCCGCGCATGCTCAGCAGCTCGGGGGCGACGCCAAGGCCGGGGGGACGAAGATTGCCATGTGCACCGGCTGCCACGGCATCAGCGGGTACCAGGCCAGCTTCCCCGAGGTTTACCGTGTACCGAAGATTTCCGGGCAGTCGTTGGGTTACATCCGGGCGGCGCTTGCCGCCTACCAGAGCGGTGCCCGCAAACACCCGGCGATGCGAGGCGTGGTCGACAACCTCAGCGAACAGGACATTGCCGACATCGCCGCTTTCTATGAGGCCAGCGGCAAGGGTGCGCCCGCTGGGCTGCCGGCGAAGATGCCCGCCAAGGGCAGCCCTGCTGAAGCGCTGATCAAGAAGGCCGCCTGCGCGAGCTGTCATGGCGAAAACTTGAGCCAGCCCGTTGACCCAAGTTACCCAAGGATCGCGGGCCAGTACGCCGATTACCTGTTTGTGGCGCTCAAGTCTTACAAATCCGAGGGCTTTTCAACCTGGGGCCGGGCCAATCCGGTGATGGGCGCAGTGGCCAAACAGTTCTCGAACGCCGAACTCAAGGAGCTGGCTGAATACGTTGGTGCCCTGCCTGGAGAGCTCCAGACCCCGGGGCACTCCGGCTTCAAGTGATGTTTTGCCGCAGTCCAGCCAGCCCGGCCTGACCCACCTCAGTCCCGGGTTGCCCGGCGTTGCACGCAGGCAATGTAGGCCTCGCCGTCCGGGCGCTTGCCGCTGCGCTGGCTCTCCCACAGCATGTTTCCCAGGCACTCCATGACCTCATGGTGCGCTTCGTGCAGCGAATCAAGACGATGCGTGAGCAATTCGACTGCCTGGCGGATGCCCCGGGGCTGGTCGATGCTGCACTGCTCGCTGATGCTCAGGTGCATCGACAGATGCAGGAACGGATTCGTGCGGCCATCCTCGTCGGGGCCGGTGGCGCGCAGCGCAGCCGCCAGGTCGGCCATCTCGGCGTGGTACTGAGGATGCTCGTCGAGCCATAGGCTCGCTATTGTTTCAATAGCTTCCAGTGGTTGCTGCGCCTTGCTCTTGGCGTAAACCGAACAAAAAAACTGGCGGACTTCAAGTTGCGAAGGCTCGAACATGGCGCAAGATTATCACGCGCCTGCAAAGCTGCAACCTGGGCGTCAGTGCGCCAGCCCATTCTTGGGTACAGTTGCACACTGCCCGCATGCTTCAATACTCCAACGTTACAGGACTCTCGCCATGAACCAGGCTTTTATCTGCGACGCCATCCGCACGCCCTTCGGCCGCTACGCCGGCGCCTTGAGCAGCGTGCGTACCGACGACCTGGCCGCGATCCCGATCAAGGCGCTGATGGCGCGCAACCCGGGGGTGGACTGGCAATCGCTGACCGACGTGCTGCTGGGTTGCGCCAACCAGGCCGGTGAGGACAACCGCAACGTGGCGCATATGGCCTCGCTGCTGGCCGGGCTGCCGATTGACGTGCCGGGGGCAACCATCAACCGCCTGTGCGGCTCCGGGCTCGACGCCGTGGGCACGGCGGCGCGTGCCATCCGTGCCGGAGACGCTACGTTAATGATAGCGGGTGGTGTAGAGAGCATGAGCCGTGCGCCCTTTGTCATGCCCAAGATGGAAACCGCGTTCGGGCGCAACAATGCGGTCTACGACACGACCATCGGCTGGCGCTTCATCAACCGGATGATGAAGGAAAAATTCGGCGTGGACTCGATGCCCGAGACCGCCGAGAACGTTGCCGCAGAGTTCGGGATCGAGCGTGAGGCGCAGGACCGCATGGCACTGGCAAGCCAGTTGAAGGCGGTGGCGGCGCAGTCTGCGGGCCATCTGGCGCGTGAAATCACGCCGGTTGTCATCGCACAAAAGAAGGGTGAGGCGCTGAGCGTCGACAGCGACGAACACCCGCGTGCAACCAGCCTCGAAGCCCTCGCCAAACTCAAGCCCATCGTGTCCGCTCAGGGCAGCGTGACCGCGGGCAATGCCAGTGGCGTCAATGATGGCGCCTGCGCCCTGCTGCTGGCCGACGAGAAAACCGCTGCCAGCCAGGGTCTCACGCCGCGCGCCCGGGTGGTCGGCATGGCCGTGGCCGGCGTGGCACCGCGCGTCATGGGCATCGGCCCGGCGCCAGCGACGCAGAAGGTGTTGGCGCTGACCGGATTGCGGCTGGAACAGATGCATGTGATCGAGCTCAACGAGGCCTTTGCCGCACAGGGCCTTGCCGTGCTGCGAATGCTCGGGCTGCAGGACGACGACGAACGCGTGAATCGCTGGGGCGGCGCCATCGCCCTGGGCCACCCGCTGGGCGCTTCCGGTGCACGGCTGGCCACCACCGCGGTCAACCAGCTCCATCAGGGTGGCGGTCGCTACGCCCTGTGCACCATGTGCATTGGTGTCGGGCAGGGCATTGCGCTGATTCTCGAGCGCGTTTGATCCGCTCGATGGCGCTGGCACTGATCACCGACCCGTATTTTTACGCGCTTGCCGTTCCAGCCGTCCTGCTTCTGGGCGTGAGCAAGAGCGGCTTTGGCACCGGCTTTGGTTCCCTTGCCGTGCCCATGATGGCCATGGCGGTGACGGTGCCGCAGGCCGCAGCGATCCTGATGCCGGTGCTGCTGGTGATGGACCTGCTGGGTATGGCCGCGTTTCGACGGGATTTTGACCTCAAGCTGTTGAAGTTCCTGATTCCCTGCGGCCTGGTGGGCATTGTCATCGGCGCGCTGTTGTTCCGGCTGCTGGACGCGCACCTGGTCGCCGGCATTGTCGGGGTATTCACGCTGCTGTTCCTGGCGCAGCGACTGCTGTTTCCACCCCGGGCCGACAGTGCCGCACCGCCGCAATGGCTCGGTGCCGTGCTGACCGCTTGCTCTGGTTTTACCAGCTTCATCGCGCATGCCGGTGGCCCGCCGATCAGCGCCTATGTGATTCCGCTGCGCCTCTCGCCGGTAAGGTTCACCGCCACCATGGCCTTCTTTTTCTTCATCATCAACCTGTCCAAGTGGATTCCATACGCCTGGCTGGGACTGCTCGACCTGCGCAACCTGGCGACCTCGCTGGTGCTGCTGCCGGTCGCGCCGATCGGAGTGCTCATTGGTGTGCGCATGGCAAGGCGTATCAACCAGCAACTGTTCTACCGCTTTGTCTTTGTCGGCATGTTTCTCACCGGCGTCAAGTTGGTGTGGGATGCGTTGCGGTAACTGACGTCGTGCAAATAGTGCTATTGAATTTGTAGCTGCTTACGCAAGATGGACGGGCCTTAGTGGCGAATATTACTCAATACAGTCTTGATTAGCAGTGCGCGAAGCGCTGGCATTGTGGCGGTGGGTGCAGCCCGCTAGACAATCAAGCCTCATGGTCTACAGGCGGCACTATCAACTAAGTTGCCGAAACGGTCTTTAGTTTTGAAACATGACTGGCTACTAACAAAGTTACCGTATCTATCTTTAGTTTGATAGTTATCTTGACTGTTGACGCGGTTACCAAAACTGTCCGTAGTCGGGTAATTTTCCGAGGAATTCACAATATTTCCAAATCTGTCTCGCGTCTGATAGCTCTGTGCATTAGTGTTACTTTTCACCGCATTTTCATTCGCTCGCATCTGCATCCCTATGGCCTGTCCTCGCTGATTCGTTCTCATTGTGTCCTCAGCAAGATGTGCTTTAACCCAGCCGTTATGCCCGAAATTGCCAATACCAGGGTCCGGTCCTAACGCGCTCTCTCCCTCACTTAGGTCAAATTTCGGAGGTGGGTAGCCTTTGGCCGCTGCCTCTTGTTTCATTGCACGGATCTGCATATCCTGCGCTCGCCTGTTAGCCCTGTTTTGCTCTTCCGCAAGATGCCATTGAACCCAGCCGTTATGCCCAAAATTGCCAATACCAGGGTCTTGCCCTTCATGCCTGTCTGTCTCCCTTAACCTATCAGCCTCCTTCCTCAAACCCGAGCTGTCAAGTATCGAAACTCGATTTTTTACTACTCCCTCAACCGAAGTATTGGTACAGACGACATCGCTATATGTAATCTTCCCGTCTGTGCCTGTGCATTTACGCATCTGCGCTTGCGAGTTCAGACAAGTAAATATCAAGATA
>JAKANU010000080.1 GCA_021812315.1 Pseudomonadota bacterium | reverse complement strand
GAGTACATTGCGCGCGAGCGCGGTGCCTGCAAACTCACGCTGGAGGTGCTGGCAGGCAATGCCGGTGCCATCAAGCTTTACGGTCGGGTCGGCTTTGCCAGCTACGAACTTGACCCGGCGATGGGCCAGGCGCGGTTCTTGCAGAAGTGGCTCGACTGATCGGACAAGGCGCGGCCGCGCCGCGCTAAACCGTCTGTGCCGCCGCGGCGAGTTGCAAAATCTGGTGATGGTTCAGGCGCTCGCGGATCGCCGACGCCGTCAGGGCTGATTTGATGCCCAGTCGGCTGCCGGCGGTGCAATGCAGGCGCGGCGGGTGAAGCATGGTGCCCGCATCATTGACCACGACCGCCACATAGGGCGCGTTCGGCGTACTGCTGCGATGGATGACGACAGCGATTTCCTCATTATCGAGTCGAACGTATGTGCCCGGCGGACACAGGCCGATGACGTTGAGCAGGGCATTGCCCACCTCGTCAGCCTTTTCCAGGGCGCGGCTGCTGATGGTTTGCATGGAGTCGGTCGCGGTGCGGCCCTCGCGTGACTTGCGCGGGCTGATCATCACGGCGTAGCGATCGACAACTCGAAGAATATGCGCCAATCGTCGCGCCGGGTCCTGAACTGCCAACGCACGTCGGTCCTTGTTTTCGGTGTGATGCAGTGCCACGGTTTCGAGCCACAATGCGTCATCGATGCCCAATCGGGTCAACATCCGCGCGCCGCGCGCCGCGTGCGCCTGAATGGCTTGCTGCTGTGCCGGGCTGGGTCGCTCGAGCTGCCCGGCGAGTTGATCCTGCAAGGCCGTCATTCCCAGGTTCATGGTCAAGGCGGCATGCACCAGGCAATCGCGTTCCGAGGCGGGCAGTTGAAGTTCGACGGCGATGAGGTGGCAAAGCACCGCGGTGACCAGCGCATGCGAGGCGCTGTAGCCCACCGGTGAATTGGCCGCGAGCTGGAACAGCAGATACAGGCCGACATCGGTGTCGCGTTCCAGCAAGGCACGCATCCAGCGGTCATACTGCTTCACGCGCTGCTCGAATTCCTGGATACTGCCCGGGCTGCCCAGGATGATCGCCAGCCCGCACTCCAGATCGGACCACAGGCTGAGCAGGTCTTCGTATTCGTCTTCGTTGTGTACGTTCACGGCGCTGCGGTGTCAATCACGAAAATTGTTGAAACCAAGCGGCAGATCAGGCACCTCCTTGCGGATCAGAGCCATCGCCGCTTGGAGCTCATCGCGCTTGGTGCCGCTGACGCGCAATTTGCCTTCCTGAATGGCGCTTTGCACCTTGAGCTTGCTGTCCTTGATGACGCGTTGAATCTTCTTGGCCGCGTCGGTTTCAATGCCGTCGCGCACCCTGATTGCCAGCTTGACCTTGTCACCGCCGATCTTCTGTACATCGCCGCGATCGAGAAAGCGCACGTCCACACTGCGTTTGGTAAGTTTGGTACGCAAAATGTCTTCGATTTGTCCAAGCTGGAAGTCAGAGGTTCCAACCAGCACGATGTCCTTGTCCCGGAATTCGATGGCCGCTGGTGTGCCTTTGAAATCGAAGCGCGTGGCGATCTCCTTGGCCGCATTTTCGACGGCATTCTTGACTTCGACCATATTGGCTTCGCATACGGTGTCGAATGATGGCATGGCAAATTTCCGAAAAACCGCAAGGGATGGCAAATGAGAGAATGAGCGCAATGTTAGTCGAGAAAAACGTTCCACTCCAGCCTTTCAACACCTTGCACGTCGTTGCCAAGGCACTTTCGCTCATTCGAATCCGATGTGAGGCCGATGTTCGCAGCGCGGTCGCCGCAACCGCGGGCGGCCTGCTGCCGGCGTTCATCCTCGGCGGCGGCAGCAATATTGTGTTGACTGGTGACGTCAAAGTCCCGGTATTGAAGGTGGAAATTATGGGCAGAAGGCTGTTGCAGGAGACCAGCAAGGCCGTGATCGTCGAGGCGGGCGCAGGTGAGAACTGGAGCGATTTTGTGACCTGGACCTTGCAGCAGGGGTGCCCCGGGCTGGAGAACCTGGCCCTGATTCCGGGTACCGTAGGCGCCGCGCCGGTGCAAAACATCGGAGCCTATGGGGTCGAGTTGCAGGACCGTTTCGACTCGCTCGACGCGATCGACCTTCGAACCGGCGACTTGCTCACGCTCGACGCCGCGCAGTGCGGATTTGGCTATCGCGATTCCGTGTTCAAGCACGTCTCGGCGATGGGCCTGGCGGGGCGGGTGTTGATTACCCGGGTACGTTTTTGCCTGCCCAAACCCTGGGTGGCGGTGCTTGGCTATGCCGACCTTGAGCGCAAGCTGGCTGTGTCTGGCGATGGCGCTCCGTCGGCGTGGCAGATACACGAGTGGATTTGCGAGATCCGTCGGGCCAAGTTGCCTGACCCGGCCGTGCTGGGCAATGCTGGCAGCTTTTTCAAGAACCCGACCGTGACGTCCGAACAATGCGCCGACATCATCGCGCGTGATCCGGGAATCGTCCATTACCCGCTGGTTGACGGATCCTGCAAGCTTGCCGCGGGTTGGTTGATCGATGCCTGTGGCTGGCGCGGCAAGACGGTGGGGCAGGCTGGTGTTTACGAGAAGCAGGCCCTGGTACTGGTCAACCGCGGCGGCGCCACAGGTGGCGAACTCATGACTCTGGCCCGGGCGATCCAGACCAGCGTTTACGAGCGCTTTGGCATCATGCTCGAGCCCGAGCCGGTGGTGGTTTAGCTGGGTTTCCCCTGAGGTCAAGGAATGAAGAAAGTCATCGTCCTGGGCGGAACCGGCTTTGTCGGCACCCAGGTCTGTACCCTGCTTGCACTGCAGGGCTGGAAGGTGAGCCTGGCCTTGCGCCATGTCGACCGTGCCGCTCATATGCGTTCGCTGCCGGGACTGAGTCCGCTGGTGTTGGATGTCCACGACGAAGTCGCGCTGGCCAGGGCGCTCGCGGGACACGATGCTGCAGTCAATCTGGTGGCGATCCTGCATGGCACCCAAGCTGCGTTTGAACAGGTACATGTGGCCCTGGTACATAAGCTTGCCCGCGCCCTGCGCGCTGCCGGCGTTCCCCGACTCGTGCATGTCAGCGCCATCGGTGCTGATGCGCAAGATCCCGGGTCGGCGCCGTCCATGTATCTGCGTAGCAAGGGCGCGGGTGAAGCAGCGTTGCTGCAGGCCGCAGCGCTACAGCCGTCGGCGCTGCAGTTGACGATTCTGCGGCCCAGCGTGATCTTTGGTGCCGCTGACAAGTTTCTGAATGTCTTTGCCAGGCTGCAGGAGGTCCTGCCGGTCGTGCCACTGGCCGGTGCCCAGGCGCGCTTTCAGCCAGTCTGGGTGCACGACGTCGCCACGGCAGTCGCGCGCAGTTTGCAGCCGGTGCATGAGGCGGCGTCGCGCGGCAATCCGGCGCGGATCATCGAGGCCTGTGGCCCGGAGGTCTTCACGCTTCGGGAACTGGTGCAGTTGGCCGGGCAACTCCACGGCATTCGCGCCGGGCGCGGTCGCCCGGTGTTCGGCCTGCCGGATTGGCTGGCCCGTTTGCAGGCCACACTGATGCAACTCTCTCCGGGCGAGCCGGTGATGAGCCGGGACAACCTTGATTCAATGAAAGTTGACAACGTCGCCAGCGGCACGTTGCCGGGTTTGACCGCCCTTGGCATTGAGCCATCGGCCTTGCAGCCGATTGCGGCACAGTACCTCAGGCGTGGCTCTAGCGCGAGTCCAGGTTAACCTCACGATCTGCCGCCCTCTAGGTGCCGCCACCGAGCTTCAGAAAGTCCCCATCGGTGCCCAGCGACAGCATGCCGCTTTGTGCGTAGATGCCGAGCTTGGCACGGGTGTCGGTGATGTCGAGGTTGCGCATGGTGAGTTGGCCGATGCGGTCCAGCGGACTGAACGCTGCGTTCTCGACTTTTTCCATGGACAGGCGTTCGGGCGCATAGGTCAGGTTGGGGCTCTCGGTATTCAGCACGCTGTAGTCGTTGCCGCGGCGCAGTTCCAGCGTCACGGTGCCCGTGACGGCGCGTGCCACCCAGCGCTGGGCGGTTTCGCGCAGCATGATGGCCTGTGGGTCAAACCAGCGTCCCTGGTACAGCAGGCGACCCAGCTTGCGCCCGTTTTCGCGATATTGTTCTATCGTGTCTTCGTTGTGAATGCCCGTCACCAAACGTTCGTACGCTATAAAAAGCAGAGCAAGACCAGGCGCTTCGTAGATCCCGCGGCTCTTCGCTTCGATGATACGGTTCTCGATTTGATCGCTCATCCCCAGCCCGTGGCGGCCGCCCAGGCGGTTGGCTTCGAGCATCAGGCTGACCAGGTCGGCCAGGGCCACACCGTTGAGCGCCACCGGGCGACCCTCTTCAAAACGTACCGTGACCTCTTCCGCCTTGACCACACAATCGTCGCGCCAGAACGGCACCCCCATGATCGGGTTGACGATGCGGATGTTGCTGGCCAGTTGCTCAAGATCCTTGGCCTCGTGTGTGGCACCGAGCATGTTGGAGTCGGTTGAGTAGGCTTTCTCGGCGCTCATCTTGTAGCCAAAACCGGCTCGGGTCATGAAGGCCGACATCTCGGCGCGCCCGCCCAACTCGTCGATAAAAAGCTGATCGAGCCAGGGTTTGTAGATTTTCAAGGCCGGGTTGGTCAGCAGGCCATAGCGATAGAAGCGCTCGATATCGTTGCCCTTGAAGGTGCTGCCGTCACCCCAGATGTGCACGTCGTCTTCTTTCATGGCGGCCACCAGCATGGTGCCGGTTACCGCGCGGCCCAAAGGCGTGGTATTGAAGTAGGTGACTCCTGCGGTGGAGATATGGAAAGCGCCGCTTTGCAGGGCTGCGATGCCTTCGGCAGCCAGTTGGCTGCGGCAGTCGATCAGGCGCGCCCTCTCGGCTCCGTACTGCATCGCCTTGCGGGGAATTTCATCGTAATCGGCCTCGTCGGGCTGACCAAGATTGGCCGTATAGGCGTAGGGAATCGCGCCTTTGCTGCGCATCCAGTGCAGCGCTGCGCTGGTGTCGAGTCCGCCTGAGAAGGCGATGCCAACTTTTTGGTTGACTGGGAGGTGTTGGAGGATCGTGCTCATGGCACCGATTCTAATCAGCGGGTGCGCGCTTTGAGGCACCGGCCGTGCGCGGATCCGAGCAAGCGGTGACAATGCCGTCTTGTGCTGAAATTGGCGGTCCATGAAGACGCTTGAAGACTGGCTTGCATACTGCGAGAAGCTCCACCCCACGGCCATCGATATGGGGCTGGATCGGGTGCGCGAGGTTGCGCTGCGCATGGGCATCGGGTTCGATTGCCCGGTCATCACCGTGGCCGGCACCAATGGCAAGGGCTCGACGTGTGCCATGCTCGAAACCATCCTGCGTCAGGAGGGATACCGCACCGGTGTCTACAGTTCACCACATCTGGTGAGCTTCGAGGAGCGCTTGCGGCTCGACGGTCAAGCTGTTGATGCTACCAAATTGATAGCTGCATTCGCAAGCGTGGAAAGCGCCAGAACGCTAAATGGTGTACAAGTATCGCTGACGTATTTTGAATTTTCGACGCTGGCGATCATGGATCTGATGAGCCGGGCGGGGCTTGAGGTGGCGATATTGGAGGTGGGTCTCGGGGGCAGGCTCGACGCTGTCAATATCATCGATGCCGACTGTGCGGTCTTGACCAGCATCGACCTCGACCACATGGAATATCTGGGTGCCAACCGCGAGCAGATCGGGTCTGAAAAGGCCGGGATCATGCGCGCCGGGCGGCCCGTGGTGGTCAGCGACCCGACGCCTCCGCAGAGCGTGCTGGCACATGCAGCCGCGGTCGGCGCCGACCTCTGGCGCGCCGGGGTCGATTTCAAGGCCACCGGTCAGGCGGGAGGTTGGAACTGGACCGCAATTGCGAGCCGTGGTGCAGGGCACTATGAAGGTCTGCCCGATCCGGCGCTAGGTGGCGCGCACCAGCGCAGCAACGCCGCGGCGGTTCTGGCGGTGCTCAGCGCGGTGCGCGAGCGTTTGCCGGTGTCTGAGGTGGCCGTGCGCAGCGGGCTGGCTGGCGTCGAACTGCCCGGGCGATTTCAGGTTCTGGCTGGTTTGCCTACGCTGGTGCTTGATGTGGCGCATAACCCGCACGCTGTCGCAGCGCTGGCCGCGAATCTGAGCAGCATGGGCACATACCCCAAGACGCACGCCGTTTTTGGTGCCATGGCGGATAAGGACGTGGCGGCGATGCTCGGCATCATGGCGGGTCTGGTCGACTCTTGGCATTTCGCCGATTTGCCGACGGCGCGCGCGGCGTCCGGGGTCAATCTGCTGGCGACCTGGCAGGCGCACTGCGCGGCGCCGGGAAAGGGCGCGCGCACCTATGGCAGTGCGGTATCCGCGCTGCAGGCGGCGATGGCAGCCGCGGACCCCGCTGATAGAATCATCATCTTTGGGTCGTTCTATACGGTTGGTGGCATCCTCAAGGGGTGTTTGCCGCGATGCAGCGCCGCGTAGTTGTCGGACTCGTGTCAAATGATTGATCTCGCCCAACATGGCTTTTTTCAAGTTCCGAACCGGTGGTGAGAAGCCTGCGGTCGCGCCCACGCAATCCGAGAGCGTGGAAGTGATGCGGCGCCGGGCCAGGCACCGGTTGATCGGCGCGGCGGTGTTGGTGCTTATCGGGGTCATAGGGTTTCCCATGCTGTTTGATCGGCAGCCGCGCCCGATTCCGGTCGACATCGCCATTGAAATTCCGGACCGCAACAAAGCCAAGCCGCTGGCCATACCAGTGGTCCCCGCGCCGACCCAGGCGGAGCCATCCCCCCTGCCCGCGCCCTCGCCCCCGGCCAGTGAGCCCGCCTCCGGCGTGAGCGCCGCGCCAACGCTGACTGCTTCGGCCGCAGTTCCAAAGGCGGCCGGACCGGTTCGAGTCGCGCCGAAGGTTGACGAATCCGCGAAGGTTCAGGCCTTGCTTGAAGGACACGGCCCAGTGGGCAAACCCAGCGCCGATGAGGACCGGTACGTGGTCCAGGTTGGCGCGTTTGCCGAGGTGGCGCGGTCCAAAGAAGTGCGCCAGAAGCTTGAGCGCGCCGGCCTGAAGACCTATACCCAGGTGGTCGAGACGAAGGAAGGCCGCAGGATTCGGGTTCGGGTGGGCCCCTACGCTGACAAGGCGCAGGCGGATCGGGCGGTTGACAAGGTCAAGAAGCTTGAGTTGCCGGCCACGGTTCTGAATCTGTCGGGAAAGTCCTGAGGCCGGCGCTGCCGCAGTTTGGACGATGGCTACGCTGGACTGGATCTTTTGTGCTGTGTTGCTGGTTTCGCTGGCGCTGGGTGCGTGGCGCGGTCTGGTGTATGAGGTTCTGTCGGTGGTGAGTTGGGTGCTGGCGTTTTTTGTGGCGCAATGGGCAGCACCCGATCTGGCGCACCAGCTGCCCCTGATCGAGGCCGCCGAGACGGTGCGTTACGTGATTGCCTTCGTGCTGGTATTTGTGGTGGCGGTGTTTGCTGGCGGCTTGCTGGCCGCGGTGGCGAAGAGGCTTTTTTCGGCCGCTGGTCTGCAGCCGGTGGACCGGGCTCTGGGCGCAGGCTTTGGTCTGGTGCGCGGGGTGCTGATTCTGTTGTTGGCGACGCTGTTCCTGGCGATGACGCCAGCGAGCGAAAGGGCCTGGTGGCGAGAGTCTGCGGGCGTTGAAATCGCCTTCGCGGCACTTGAAGGACTCAGGCCGATGTTGCCACCCCCTCTTGGAAAGTACTTGCCATAATGTGCGGAATCGTAGGCGTGGTCAGTCAAACGCCGGTCAATCAGCTTCTGTATGACGCGCTGTTGCTGTTGCAACACCGGGGTCAGGACGCTGCGGGCATCGTGACCCAGCAGGACTGCAAGTTCTTCATGCACAAGGCGCGCGGCATGGTGCGCGACGCCTTTCGTACGCGCAACATGCGCACGCTGCTGGGAAATTGTGGTCTTGGCCAGGTTCGCTATCCGACCGCCGGCAACGCCTACAGCGACGAGGAGGCACAGCCGTTCTACGTCAATGCGCCGTTTGGCATTGTGCTGGTGCACAACGGCAATCTCACCAACGCGCAGGCACTGAAGGCTGAGTTGTTCAATGCCGATCACCGTCATATCAATACGCAAAGTGACTCAGAGGTCTTGCTGAATGTGCTTGCGCACGAGATCGACAAGGCTACGCGTGGCTGTGCGCTGCAGGTCGACGACGTGTTTGCCGCGGTGCGCAGCGTGCATCGGCGCATCAAGGGTTCTTATGCTGTGATCGCGATGATTGCGGGGCATGGTGTGCTGGCGTTTCGCGATCCGTTTGGTATCCGGCCCCTGTGTCTGGGACGCGGCCAGGCGACGGTGCTGGTGGCCAGCGAGTCTGTCGCGCTGGAGGGCACGTCGAACAAGTTCGAGCGCAACGTCGACCCGGGTGAGGCGGTGTTCATCGACCTGCAGGGTCATGTTCACGCGCAGCAGTGCGCTGAACACGTGACCTTGAAGCCGTGCATCTTCGAGTACGTTTATCTGGCGCGGCCGGACTCGGTCATGGATGGCATTTCGGTGTATCAGGCACGGCTGAATCTGGGGCAGACGCTGGCACAGCGGGTGATATCGACGGTGCCACCCAACGAGATTGACGTGGTCATCCCGATCCCCGAGTCGAGCCGGCCGAGTGCCGCACAATTGGCCCAATTGCTGGGGCTGCCTTACCGTGAAGGCTTCGTCAAGAACCGATACGTGGGGCGTACCTTCATCATGCCTGGTCAGGCGGTGCGCAAGAAGTCGGTGCGCCAAAAGCTCAATGTGATCGCCAGCGAGTTCAGAGGCCGCAATGTGCTCCTGGTGGACGATTCGATTGTGCGCGGCACGACCAGTCGTGAGATCGTGCAGATGGCGCGTGAGGCTGGCGCCCGCAAGGTCTATCTGGCCAGCGCTGCGCCTCCGGTGCGTTACCCGAATGTCTACGGCATCGACATGCCAACGTCCGATGAACTGGTGGCGCACAACCGCACGGTCGAGGAAATCCGCGAACTCATTGGTTGCGATGCACTCATCTACCAGGACGTCGAGGGCATGAAGCGGGCCATTGGCGCCCTCAATCCAAAGATCCAGGGCTTTGATGCCTCGTGTTTTGACGGCATCTATGTCACCGGTGACATCACGGCTGACGACATTGCCCGGCTCCATTCATGCCGCTCGGTGCAGATCGAGGATGACGGGGAGGAAAATGCCGGACTGGCGCTCTCCCATTCGGAGGATCGTCGATGATCTGGCGAGAGTTGCCCGAGAACCTGCATCCGGCAACCCTGGCGGTACGCACGGCGCTGGAGAAGAGCCAGTACGGCGAGAATTCCGAAGCGCTGTATCTCACCAGCAGTTTTGTGCAGCCCACGGCGGAGACTGCCGCGCGCCGCTTCGCGCAGGAGGAAGACGGCTACACCTACACGCGCGTCGGCAACCCGACCGTCAACAGCATGGAGCGACGGCTCGCTGCGCTCGAAGGCACCCAGGCTGCGGTCGCGACCAGCAGCGGCATGGCTGCGATCCTGCTGCTGGGCATGGGTTTGTTGCGCAACGGCGACCATGTGGTGTGTTCGCAGTCGGTCTTTGGCTCCACCATGAGATTGTTTTCCACCGAGTTTGGCAAGTTCGGCGTCGAAACCAGTTTTGTCTCGCAAACCGATGTTGCCGCGTGGCGCAGCGCGATTCGCCCCAACACCAGGTTGTTGTTTGCCGAAACCCCGACCAATCCCTTGACTGATGTCTGCGACATCCAGGCCCTGTCGGATGTTGCGCACAATGCCGACGCTTCGCTGGCGGTGGACAACTGTTTTTGCAGTCCTGCATTGCAACAGCCCGCGCGATTCGGTGCCGATTTTGTTGTCCACTCGGGCACCAAGTACCTGGATGGCCAGGGCCGGGTCATGGCCGGTGCCATTTGTTGTGATGAGCGTTACGTCGAAGAGGTCTTCCTGCCGATCACCCGAACCGCGGGCATGGTGCTGTCACCGTTCAACGCCTGGGTGGTGCTCAAGGGCATGGAAACATTGGCCATCCGGATGGCTGCGCAATCCGATTGCGCGCTGGCACTGTCCCAATGGTTGCAGGCTCATCCGAACGTAACCCGGGTGTACTACCCGGGCCTGGCGTCACATCCGCAGCACGATCTGGCGATGCGCCAGCAGGCCGCCAGCGGCCCAGGCCGGGGCGGCGCTGTGGTGTCGTTTGACGTCAAGGGTGACAGCCCGGCCACACTCAGGCGCAACGCGTTCGCCGTCATCGATGCGGCCTTGGTCAGCTCCATCACCACCAATCTTGGCGACACCAAGACCACCATCAGTCATCCGGCAAGCACTTCGCACGGCCGCCTGACGGATGCGCAGCGCGAAGCCGCAGGTATCGGTCAGGGCCTGGTGCGTGTGGCCGCCGGTCTGGAGCATCTCGATGATCTGAAAGCCGATCTTGCTCGCGGCCTGGACCTGCTCAAATGACAACCAGGACCCGTACCCGATTTGCGCCGTCCCCGACCGGCTTCATCCATTTGGGAAACATCCGCTCGGCGCTGTATCCGTGGGCTTTTGCGCGTGCCACCGGTGGCGATTTCATCCTGCGCATCGAGGACACCGATCTTGACCGCTCCACGCAGGCGGCTGTGGACGTGATCATCGAAGGCATGAACTGGCTCGGGCTGGACTACGATGAAGGTCC
>JAKANU010000428.1 GCA_021812315.1 Pseudomonadota bacterium | reverse complement strand
ACGCAAGCCGGACACCTCCTCGGCGAAGCCCCAAGTCTAGGGGCGCGGCGGACACAGCAACTGAGCTCGACGGCGGGTGTGGCTCTGGTTGGCGGCCCTCCTGTTGGCGATTCCATTTCTGGATGGCAGAGCAGGTGTGGAACAACTAGGGTGATGTAGCCGTGCTGTTCGATGCTATGGTCTTGAGGTGGACCGCTGCGCCTATCCGCACAAACGGATATCGGGTAGCGCGACCCAACGCCGCAAGCGGCGGCTGCACGACGGCGAGACGTGGCGTGTGTGTGGACGACCCATAAAATGTTCAGGAGGAGTATCTATGTTCAATCACAACTTGGCACAGTTTAACTTGGGGCTCGACCGTCTGGACCAGGCCCTGGTGCGCTTCATGTCCGCCTACGGCATCCATCTGCTGCGCTGGGCGATTGCGATCGTGTACCTTTGGTTTGGAGGGTTGAAACTGATCAACGCCAGCCCGGCGGCCGACTTGGTAGTACAGACCGTGTTCTGGCTGCCGCCGCACGCCGCATTGCTGTTCATCGGTGGCTGGGAGGTGCTGATCGGCATCGGTTTGCTGTTCACGCACCCGCTGGTCTTGCGCGCTACCCTGTTTCTGCTGTGGCTGCAAATTGCAGGCACTTTCCAAGTTTTCTTTCTGCTGCCGCAGGTCGCCTTTCAGGGTGGCAATCCGCTGCTGCCCACACTGGAAGGGCAGTACGCGATCAAGAATTTGGTGCTCATCACTGCCGGATTGGTCATCGGCAGTACGGTGCGACGCGACGGATCGCATCCGGGATAGGTGGATGCGCGCACGAATTTTTTACGTTGGGGAGGTAACTATGAAGTGGTCGTGGAAGTTAGGCCAGGTTGCCGGTATTGACGTCTATATGCACGCGACGTTTCTGCTCCTTATTGGCTGGGTTGCATTGAGCCACTGGCTGGAAGGGCGCACCCTGGCGGCCGTGCTGTCCGGCATCGCGTTTATCCTGGCGCTGTTCGCCTGCGTGGTGCTGCACGAGTTTGGGCACGCCCTCACCGCCAGGAAGTACGGCATCAAGACGCGCGACATCACCCTGCTGCCCATCGGCGGCGTGGCGCGGCTGGAACGGATGCCCGACAATCCCATCCAGGAGTTGTGGGTGACGCTCGCCGGTCCTGCCGTCAACGTCGTCATCGCTCTAGTTCTGTTTGTTTGGTTGGGGCTGACGACGGGTCTGGAACCACTGAGCCAACTGAGCGTCACAAGTGGCTCGTTCCTGGAACGCCTCATGCTGGTGAACGTCTCCCTGGTGTTGTTCAACTCGATTCCCGCTTTCCCCATGGACGGCGGGCGCGTGCTGCGCGCGCTGCTCGCGCTGCGGATGGAATACACGCGGGCGACGCAAGTGGCTGCCAGCATCGGACAGGGACTGGCGTTTCTGTTCGGCTTCATCGGTCTGTTCACCAATCCCTTCCTGCTGTTCATCGCCTTCTTCGTCTGGATCGGCGCGGCGCAGGAAGCGAGCATGGTGCAAATGAAATCGGCGCTGGGTGGCATCCCGGTCAGTCGCGCGATGTTGACCGACTTTCGCACACTGTCGCCTCACGATTCATTGGCTCGTGCGGTGGAGTTGGTCCTGACGGGCGCACAGCAAGATTTTCCGGTCGTGGGCAACGGGCACGTGGAGGGTGTGTTGACGCGAGGCGATTTGCTGACTGCACTGACGCAGCAGGGGCAGGGAGCGCTCGTCCGTGACGTGATGCGGCACGAGTTTCAAACGGTGGACTCTTTCGAGATGCTAGAAAAAGCATTCGCGCGTCTGCAAGATTGCGATTGTCACACCTTACCCGTGACGCACAACGGGCGCTTGGTGGGCTTGGTGACCATGGACAACGTGGGTGAGTTCCTGAAGATTCAAGCGGCGCTGCGTCCCGCAAAGAGCACAAGTTGAGACAAAGTGTTCTGAAATGAATGTAACTTTTGAAATCCTGTTCATTCTCCTGCTTATCATCGGCAACGGCATCTTCGCCATGGCGGAGATCGCGGTCGTGTCGGCGCGCAAGGCGCGGCTTCAACAGCGGGCAAGCGCAGGCAATGTCCACGCACGAGCCGCGTTAGAACTGGCGAATTCGCCCAATCGTTTCCTGTCCACGGTGCAGATCGGCATTACGCTCGTCGGCATACTGGCGGGCGCATTCGGCGGCGCGACCATTGCCGAGGAACTGGCGACCCGCCTGAGCCTGATCCCGCTGCTCGCGCCTTATAGCGAAGCCATCGGTTTGGGGATCGTGGTGCTGGCCATCGCCTATCTTTCGCTGGTGATCGGCGAACTCGTGCCCAAACGCTTGGCGTTGAATCATCCCGAAGCGATTGCCTCTGCCGTAGCGGCTCCGATGCGCGCGCTGTCGGTGATTGCCTCACCTGCCGTTCGCCTGTTGAGCGCTTCGACCGAGGCGGTACTGCGCGTGCTGGGTGTACGACCATCTACAGAACCGCCTGTCACAGAAGAAGAACTCGAGGTGTTGATTGAG
>JAKANU010000427.1 GCA_021812315.1 Pseudomonadota bacterium | reverse complement strand
CACTCAGGCACACCACCCACGGTGTCCGCGATCACCCGCAACGCTGTCCGTGATCAGTCTGGAATGGGTGTCCACGATCAGTGGAATGCGCACCCAGAGCGGCTGGCCAGTGTTGCGCAGTAGGTCGTGTTCCAACGGCATGTCGAGGCCGAGCCAATGCATGCGAAACCCTGCAGCAGGCATCGCCCAATGCCGCTCGAGTCGGTCTCGCGATCTTCTTCCATCGGCGGGAGGGCGGCTCATGCGCGCCGGGCCCTTGCCACAGCACCTGGTGCGTGGGTCCGCACCGAGCGGTGCGCTGGCCAGAGGTCAGGCAGTCGGGGGCCCAGCGCGTCGAAGTGGGCCAGGGCCAGCACGACGTTGAGCGGCATGCCACTGTTGTGCCACCAACAGCGCGGCGCGACCGCCGCCTGACCTTGCACGCCGTGGCGCCAAACAGGAAACCATAGCCGAGGAGCCTGGTTCCCGCGACCCCAACCTCGGCTGACTTCCCGCTCCGGTTTTCGCCGTCACCCTTTCAGGCACAAGGCCTGGGTGCAGGCCGGCGTAGGCCTCACACCCCGGAGTCATGTCGGTGACCGAGAAATCAGCCCTGGCACCAATCCTGAACTGGCTGGGGAACGTGTCGCCAGATGGGCAATCGGCCTGAGGCCACAAACCAACTCAACCCAGTTGTTGAATTCCCGCCAGCAGCCACCCGCCGTTGCCTGAAACCGGCTTGACCAGGTTCCAGACCTCGCGTACCGGCTGCGCGCCACCCCAGCTCTCTTCGCGGACGAGTCCGGAGAATTCAACACTGGCAAGGTATTCACCGCCGAGTTCTTGCAGATCAAGCAACACGGCTTCGAGGGTCACCACATCGGTCTGGTTCTGCGCTCCCCCGCGCTGTTCGATTTCGGACTTGAGTTGCGCGAAGAGTTCAGGCGTGCTGTAGGACTCGATGCCGTGCAAGTCGCCGGCATCCCAGGCTTTTTGCAACTGGTAGTAATGCTCACGTGCCTTGTTCAGGAACGCGCGTTGATCGAAGTCTGCCGGAATCGCGCCCTGAACCGCAGTAGCGTTCGCAGCCGGGGTTTGCGTCCCCTCGAAACGCTGCGGTGGTAGATAAGACTCGGGCCCGAGCTGGGCAGCATCGTAGGCACCGCGTGGCATTCCGGCGGGTTGTGGCGTGGACGTGGCACCAGAACGGCGGGCCAGTCGCAGCAGAAACATCCCGGCGACCACCGCCAAGCCGGCGATCAGAAGAGCCATGACGAATGAGGCCAGACCTGCGCCGAGGCCGAACGCGTGGAATAGCGCCGCCAGCCCAATGCCTGCCGCCAAGCCGCCGAGCAGGCCGCCCCAACGGTTGGCAGGGCGTGGGCTGGTTGCCGTTGGCGCAGCTGACTGCCGTGGGGCCGCGGCAGGGGCTGGAGTGGCCTGTTGCCGCTGAAGCAATCCACTGTTTTGGCGCCCCAGGGTTTTGCCTCCTCCCATGCGCTTGGCTTGTGCCTCGGCGACAAAAAGCGTGGAGGCCAGCACGAGGCTGATGCCGAGAACGAGGAGGGTCCAATGCTTGTTCATGATCATGCCCGGTTGTGAATACCTACATTTTGTTACTAAAACCACCGGAGAAGTTCACCTGCATCGAAAAAATTATGTTCTCTCAAGCCTTGAGGCCCATGTGCAACGCGACAACTCCGGCTGAAAGGTTATACCAGTCGACCTTGACGAATCCGGCATTGAGCATCAAGGTCTTCAAGCTGGCTTGATCCGGGTGTTGGCGGATGGATTCAGCCAGGTAGCGGTAACTGTCGGCATCGCCAGCGACCCATTGGCCAAGGCGTGGCAGGATGCTGAAGGAGTACCAGTCATAGATGCCGCGCAACGGCCCCCAGGGCCGTGAAAACTCCAAGACCAGCAGTTTCCCGCCAGGTTTGAGCACGCGGCGCATTTCCGCGAGCGCAAGATCTTTGTGGGTCATGTTGCGAAGGCCAAAAGCCACGCATACACGATCGAAGCTGTCATCGGGAAATGGGAGGATTTCAGCGTCGCAGAGCGCTGCAGGCACACACAGTCCCGCATCTTCCAACCGGGCTCGCCCCTCGGCCAACATGGCGCCATTAATGTCGGTCGACACCACCAAGCCGCCGGGTTCGACTTGCGACGCGAAAGCGCGCGCCAAGTCGCCTGTGCCCGAGGCAATGTCGAGCACACGATACCCGGGACGCACCGCTGCCAGCGCCACCGTGAAGGCTTTCCAGCCCCGATGGAGACCCGCGCTCATCAAATCATTCATCAGGTTGTAGCGTGGCGCGACCGAGTCGAAAACCTGTGCAACACGCAGCGCCTTTTCATGCTCGGGCACGGTCTCGAAGCCAAAGTGCGTGGTCGTGCCGCCGGATTCAATGGCCATGGTGCGCCCCATGCCCGCAGCCACCACTCGATGAAGCCTCGACAGTAGCCATCGAGGCATCGCGGTCGACGTTCGCTGCAGCAAGCCGCTCCAAGTAATCACTCCATAACCGCTG
>JAKANU010000079.1 GCA_021812315.1 Pseudomonadota bacterium | reverse complement strand
TGGGCATCAACGTCAAGACCTGCGCGGTCGACGAGGCGCCGTCGCAGGACAGCTTTGCCCTGCTGCTGCAATACCCGGGCGTCAGCGGTGTGGTGCGTGACGATCGCACCCTGATCGCGGCGTACAAGGCGCGTGGCGGCACGGTGATCATGGCCGCCGACCTGCTGTCGCTGACGGTGCTGGCACCACCCGGCGAACTCGGCGCCGACATCGCCGTGGGGACCACCCAGCGCTTTGGCATGCCGATGTGCAACGGCGGCCCGCACGCGGCCTACCTCGCCTGCCGCGACGAATTCAAGCGCTCCATGCCGGGGCGCCTGGTGGGCGTAAGCATCGACGCGCACGGCAACCCGGCGTATCGCCTGGCGCTGCAAACGCGCGAGCAGCACATCCGCCGCGAAAAGGCCACCTCCAACATATGCACGGCACAGGTCCTGCCGGCGGTGGTCGCCAGCATGTACGCGGTTTATCACGGCCCCGAGGGCTTGACGCGGATCGCCCGGCGTGTCACCAGCTTGACGGCCATCCTGGCGCGAGGCCTGCAGGAGATGGGCTACCCGTTGGCCAACAGAACGGCCTTCGATACGCTCACGGTGCAGACCGGTGACGCTACTGATTTGATAGCGTTTCGTGCCCGTGCAGCGGGCGTTAACCTGCGATTGATCTCAAGAACCGAGCTTGGCGTGGCGCTCGATGAGACGAGCACGCGCCACGACATTGCGCAACTCTGGGGCTTCTTTGCCAGGGACGGCCAGGCCCTGCCGGTGTTGTCTGCGCTGGAAGGCGCGGCGCCCGCGCTGCTGCCGACAGCCTTGCACCGCGTCAGTTCATTTCTGACGCACCCGGTGTTCAACACGCACCACAGCGAAACCGGCATGCTGCGCTACCTGCGCATGCTCGCCGACAAGGATCTGGCACTGGATCGCAGCATGATCCCGCTGGGAAGTTGCACCATGAAGCTCAATGCCACCAGCGAGATGATTCCGATCACCTGGCCGGAATTTGCGAAGATGCACCCATTTGCGCCGGCCGAGCAGCGCCAGGGTTACGCCGAGCTGGATGCACAACTCAGCGCCTGGCTGTGCCAGGCCACGGGCTACGCAGGCGTGAGCCTGCAGCCCAACGCCGGCTCCCAGGGCGAATACGCCGGTCTGCTGGCGATCCGCGCCTATCACCAGGCGCACGGCCAGGGCCAGCGCGACATCTGCCTGATTCCCTCCAGCGCACACGGCACCAACCCGGCCAGCGCCAACATGGCTGGCTTGAAAGTTGTCGTCACCGCCTGCGATGCTCAGGGCAACGTCGATCTGGCTGACCTCAAGGCCAAGTGCGAGCAGCACAGCGCCAACCTGGCCTGTGTGATGATCACTTACCCGAGCACGCATGGGGTGTTCGAGACCAGCGTGCGCGAGCTCTGCACCCTCGTGCATTCGCACGGCGCGCGGGTCTACGTTGACGGCGCCAACATGAACGCGCTGGTCGGGGTCGCCGCGCCCGGCGAATTTGGCGGCGATGTCAGCCACCTGAACCTGCACAAGACGTTCTGCATTCCGCACGGTGGCGGCGGGCCGGGCGTCGGACCGGTATGCGTTGTCGCCGACCTGGTTCCGTACTTGCCCGGTCAGGGCGTGGGGGCCATCTCGGCAACCGAACTCGGCAACGCGGCGGTGCTGCCGATCAGTTGGATGTACTGCCGCATGATGGGGCCACAAGGCCTGCAGGCGGCCACCGAAGTGGCCATTCTCAGTGCCAACTACATCAGTGCGCGATTGCGCGACTACTACCCGACCCTGTACGCCAGCGCCAACGGACATGTCGCGCACGAGTGCATCCTCGATCTGCGTCCCCTGAAGGAAAGCAGCGGCGGTGTGCACGGCATTTCCGCCGAAGACGTTGCCAAACGCCTGATGGACTACGGTTTTCACGCACCGACCTTGAGCTTTCCTGTCCCGGGCACGCTGATGGTGGAACCCACCGAGAGCGAAACGCTCGCCGAGCTGGACCGCTTTATCAACGCAATGATCGCGATTCGTCAGGAGATTGCCAAAGTCGAGCGCGGAGAGTGGCCGCAGGACAACAACCCGCTCAAACACGCACCGCACACCGCGGCATCCCTGCTCGGCCAGGCCTGGGATCGCCCTTACCCGCGTGCACTCGGCGCGTTTCCGCTGGCCACGCTCAAACAGATCAAGTACTGGCCGCCGGTGGGCCGCGTGGACAATGTCCATGGCGACCGCAACCTGTTCTGCTCCTGCGTTCCAGTGGCGGAATTCGAATAGTCGGGTACCGCCGGGATGCGGTTTGCGAGTTCTCTAGAATACGCTTTGCTGAACATGGGAAACCTATGAAGTCATACCGGTTGCTGGCGATGCTCTTGGCGGGATTGTGTTTGGGTATGCCGTTGCAGGCTGGCGCGCAGGCAGCGCGCGCCCGCTCCACCGCCGGCGTGGATCTTCAGGCGCGGCTCAAGGAAGTCGAGCGCGACCCCAAGCTGCTCGAGGCCGCGCTGAAGACCGGTCGCGCGGTGGCCGGTGTTTGCGATTATTGTCATGGTGTCGGCGGCAACAGTCCGACGCCCGACGTGCCCAACCTGGCCAGCCAGATCCCGGTCTACAACCTCGAGCAATTGCGCCAATACGCGGCCGGTGAACGCAAGGACACCTTCATGGAGGGAATGATCAAGGTGATGAATGCCGACGAGAAAGTCGGCATGGTGCTGTTCTACGCGCGCCAGAAAGTTGCCACCAAGCCGCCGGGCAATCCGATCCTGGTGGCCAAGGGCAAGGATCTTTACAAAAAGGCATGCCAAAGCTGCCACGGCGAGAGCGGACACGGCGATGACGAGCTGGCGCGGATTGCCGGCCAACAACCTGTCTACCTGAACCGCGCCCTCAAGCGCTACCGCACCGGGACCGGTGTGCGCCTGGACGCCGCGATGGCCAAGAGCATCAAGCCGATGTCGGACGCCGATATTGACGCCCTGGTTGCCTACATGATGTCTATGGAGTAGGGCCCGCCGCGCTGGCAGCGGCCGTCGCTTTGGCCACCTCGCTGGCGCCCTGTGCGGCACCGCTTTGCGGGACGGTTTCACCGGCGCGATCCATCACCTCCCCCAAGGCTGCGGCCAGTCGCTCTGGCGCCTGGGCGTCCTGCCCGATCCATTTGCCCTGCGTCAAGGTGATATGGGCTGCTTCGAAGGCACCCGCGCCGGCACAAAGGATGGCGCGCGTCGGCGCGTCCTCACTGGCCAGCACCAGCATGGCCGGTACCACCGCTTCGGGCTTGAGCGCGGCCAGCACCGCTTCCGGCAGCAAGCCTTCGGTCATACGCGTGGCCGCGGTCGGCGCCAGGCAATTGACGCGAATATTGTTCTTGGCGCCCTCGAGCGCCAGGGTCTGCATCAGTCCCACGAGTGCCAGCTTGGCCGCGCCGTAGTTGGTCTGACCAAAGTTGCCATACAGCCCGGTCGACGACGTGGTCATCACGATGCGCCCGTACTTCTGCTCGTTCATCATCGCCCAGACAGCCTTGGTGCAGTGCACCGCACCCATCAGATGCACATTGAGCACCAGCTCAAAATCTGCCAGGTCCATCTTCGCAAAGGTCTTGTCGCGCAAGATGCCCGCGTTGTTGACCAGAATATCCACCCGCCCCCACGCCGCCACGGCCTGCGCCACCATCGCCTGCACGGCGGCAAAGTCGGTCACCGATGCGTCGTTGGCCAGCGCCTCGCCACCTGCTGCGCGAATCTCCTGCGCCACCGCCTCGGCCGCGCTCGACGACCCGCCCGAGCCGTCGCGCGCGCCGCCGAAATCGTTGACCAGCACGCGCGCGCCGCGTGCGCCCAATGCCAGAGCATGCTGGCGACCCAGACCGCCTCCGGCGCCGGTCACGATCGCCACACGGCCTTTGAATTCAATCGTCATGTTGTCTACTTTCCTGGTTGCAAAATTTTGGCCACCGGATTGTGCCGCAGCCTGAACGCGTCGGGCAGGCCCGAGCCAAGCAATGGGCGCAGATACATCCGGAAAGCGTCGGTGACGTCGGTGCCGGTCTCGGTGATGAACTCGTCTTCCATCACGCGCGTCTTGCCCGCCACCGCCTCAAGGGGCAAGAGCTCGTAATCGACTGAATAAAAACCCGTGCGCTTGATCGCCACCGAGCCGTCAGCCTGACCCCACATGGCATATTGCACCGCCTTCTCGCCAACCTCGCGCGCCTCACGCTGATCGACGTCAGACACACAGCCAATGAAGGATCGCTGCAAATAGCCAAAGGTATCGCCACGAACACGCTTGATCTTGAGCTTGGACTTGATCTCCTCGCACAGCAAATCAGCCAGCGCTCCATTGCCCGAGAGTTGCACGTTGCCGTGCGCGTCGTGCTCCAGATCCCTGGCCAGCATGGCAGCGATCGGCGCGCCGGACCGGTCGTGGATACCTTCTGAGACGGCGATCACACAGCGTCCGTGGCGTTCGTAGATCGCCTTGACATCGGCGAGAAAGCTCTCCAGCACAAAGGTGCGCTCGGGCAGGTAGATCAGATGCGGGCCGTCGTCAGGGAACTTCTTGCCCAGGGTCGAGGCCGCCGTCAGAAACCCGGCATGCCGTCCCATCACCACCCCGACATAGACCCCGGGCAGCGCCGCGTTGTCCAGATTCGCGCCGGCAAAGGACTGCGCCACAAAGCGTGCCGCCGAGGGAAAGCCCGGCGTGTGGTCGTTGCCGACCAGATCGTTGTCGATGGTTTTGGGGATATGCATGCAACGCAGCGGATAACCCGCCTGCTGCGCCTCCAGGCTGACGATGCGCACGGTGTCGCTTGAATCGTTGCCGCCAATGTAGAAGAAGTGTTCGATCTGATGCGCCCGCAGGACCTTGAATATCTCGCGGCAGTAGGCCAGATCGGGCTTGTCGCGGGTCGAACCGAGAGCCGACGAGGGTGTGCTCGCTACCAACTCAAGGTTGTGGTGCGTCTCCTGCGTCAGATCAACGAAGTCCTCATTGACGATGCCGCGAACACCGTGACGCGCACCGTAGATGCGCTCAATCGAACCGAAGCGTCGCGCCTCCAGCGCCACACCCACCAGCGACTGATTGATCACGGCGGTGGGGCCGCCGCCCTGAGCCACGAGAATTTTTCCTGATGCCATGAACTGCTTCCTTCAACAGGGGGCAAGTTTAGCCTGCCAAAGGATCCGCCCCGTGACAGGCGCGGTCACCAAGACGACTGCATTTTTATGGCTTTTCGATGCGCTCTATACTTTGCGCTGGCTCTGTTCAACCCATTCCCCCATTTGCGAGGTCTCCATGGCGCTCACCGTATCGATCGATCTAGGCTACGAATTTGAAGTGAAGGCGGCTTTCAACGAGGTCTTCGATGTGCTCTCGGACGTCCCCACTTCGGCGAGCCACTTCCCCAAGGTCGACAAGCTCGTGGATCTGGGCAAGGGTAGCTACCGGTGGGAAATGGCAAAGATCGGCATTGCCCAGATCAACCTGCAAACCATCTACGCATCAAAATATGTTTCTGACCGCACCAAGGGCAGCGTGGTGTGGACACCGGTCAAGGGCGAAGGCAATGCACTGGTCTCGGGTCACTGGAAGATCACCGAGAAGAAGAAGTCGACGTCCATCGTGCTGCAAATCAACGGCGAACTGAGCCTGCCGCTACCGGCAATGATGAAGATGGTGGTGGCACCGGTCGTCGAAAAGGAATTTGAGAAGTTGGTCGAACAGTACATTGACAACCTGACCAAGCGCTTTGGTGGCGAGGTCTGAACCAGGCCGACGGGCCCGATTGGGTTGATAATCAGCGCCTCGCTGGAGTCGCCAGCGCCGAACACACCAGGATCAAGTCATGCATCGCGTCGCCATCAGCAGCACCGGCCTGTATATTCCCCCGGAAATCATCAGCAACGACGAACTGGTCCTTGCCTTCAATCGCTTTGCCGAGCAGGAGAACGCCGCGCACGCCGAGGAAATCGCCGCAGGTTCGCGATCCGCGATCCCGCCATCCAGCGTTGAGTTCATCGAAAAGGCCTCGGGCATCAAGCGCCGCTATGTGATGGAAAAATCCGGCGTTCTTGACCCCACGCGCATGTACCCACGCTTGCAGCCCAGGCCGGACACCCAAATTTCCCTGATGGCGGAAATCGGGGTCGCGGCCGCCCGCGACGCGCTGACGCGCGCGGGTCGGCAAGCGCAGGACATCGACGGCGTGATTTGCGCTGCGGCCAACATGCAGCGTGCCTATCCGGCGATGGCCATCGAGATCCAGACGGCCCTGGGAATCAAGGGCTTTGGCTTTGACATGAACGTCGCGTGCTCCTCGGCGACCTTCGCCATCGAGCTGGCGGTCAATGCCGTCAAGACCGGCTCGGCCCGCGCCGTGCTGGTGGTGGACCCGGAGATCACCTCGCCGCATCTGGCCTGGAAGGACCGCGACTGCCACTTCATATTCGGCGACGTCTGCACCGCCATCCTGGTCGAGCGTCTGGAGGCTGCGCCTGCGGGTGCCTTTGAAGTACTTGGCACAAAATTGCAGACCACATTTTCCAGCAACATCCGCAACAACGCCGGCTTCATGTCACGCGCTGAAGACCGTGCGCCAACCGAGCGCGACCAACTCTTCTACCAGGAGGGGCGCAAGGTGTTCAAGGAAGTCTGCCCGATGGCCGCTGAGCACATGGTCAAGCACTTGGCCGATCATGATCTGGCACCGGCCGGAGTGCGCCGGTTCTGGTTGCATCAGGCGAACCTGGCGATGAACCAGTTGATCACGCGGCGCATGCTTGGTCGCGACGCGACCGCTGAAGAGGCCCCGGTTATTCTCGACGAGTTTGCCAACACGGCATCGGCGGGCTCAATCATTGCGTTTCACCGACACCACGACGACTTCAAGCGGGGCGAGGTGGGCGTGATTTGCTCATTCGGAGCAGGCTATTCGATCGGCAGCGTGATCGTTCGCCGCGACTGAGTTCGGCACCTCATTCAAGCGTGCGCTTGAGGCGGATTTCTTCGGCCCGGTGACCGCGGCGGACCACCGTCTTGATGCTCTTCATCTCGCGCTTGAAACCCGCGAGTTCGTGAAACCGGATGGCACGCTCGTTGGCAAGTGGCAGCCACACCGTGACGGTCGTGCAGCCCTCCTCGATAAGACCCTCGCGCGCCGCGTCCCACAGGGCCAGCCCTGCACCCATGCCACAGTGCCCGGCCACCACGTAAATGGCCCAGATCTCGCCGGTCTCGGGCGGCGTACCCGCGTCGCGGGACCGGTCAAAGCCAACGAAGCCAACGACGTCAGCGCCATGCACCGCCACCAGCACCTGGGGTTCACAAAATTCGATCGCCTCGCGCCAGTAGGCGACCCCCTCGGCACGATGAATATTGGCAATCGCCTGGGCATCGGCGGGCGTGGCGCCGCGAACTTCATAGTTGGACGTACTGGGCATAAGATGGTCGGGGCAAGATCCGCCGAATTGGAAATGGGAACCGGATTGTCGCCGCTTTCCCGCCATTGCCCCGGGAGTGGGCCTGCATCAAAGCAGGCAAAATGCTGCCCTGGGGCGCGGCCTGCCTGGCACCGTCACTGACTCACCCAAACTCAATTCCAGTACATGAACCTCACCGAATCCCTGCTCCACGCTCTCAAGGACCACGGAGCACGCCAGATTTTTGGCATCCCCGGCGACTTTGCCCTGCCCTACTTTCGCATCATTGAAGAGTCGAAGATTCTGCCGCTGTACACGCTGTCGCACGAACCTTCGGTCGGCTTTGCGGCTGACGCCTCGGCGCGCATCCATTGCGGACTGGGCGTGGCAGCGGTGACTTACGGGGCCGGCGCACTGAACATGATCAACTCGGTGGCGGCGGCCTTCGCCGAAAAATCGCCACTGGTGGTGCTCTCGGGCGGTCCCGGGCACGGCGAGTCGCGCTCCGGATTGCTGCTGCATCATCAGGCCAAGACACTCGACTCGCAGTTGCAGATCTTCAAGGAAATCACCTGCGACCAGGTGCGCCTGGACGATGCGGCGCGTGCTCCGAGCGACATGGCCCGCGTACTGGCCAATTGCCTGCGCAACTCCGAGCCGGTGTACATCGAAATTCCGCGCGACATGGTCGCCAAGCCGTGCGCGCCGGTGCTTGCGGAGCCGGCCTTTGTGCATGATCGGGATGCACTGCATGCCTGTGCTGAAGAAATTATCGAACATCTGACCCGCGCCAGATCGCCCGTGCTGATGGTCGGCGTGGAAGTGCGCCGTTACGGCCTCGAAGCCAGGGTGGCGGAGCTCTCGCGTCGTCTTGGCATACCGGTGGTGACGAGTTTCATGGGACGAGGCCTGCTCGCCGAAGAGGACGCACCTCTGCTGGGAACCTACATGGGAGTGGCCGGCGACGCTGAAGTGACGCAACTGGTGGAGAGTTCTGACGGCCTGTTCCTGCTGGGCGAAATCATCTGCGATACGAACTTTGCCGTCTCCGAGACCAAGATCGACATGCGCAAGACGATTCAGGCACTCAATGGCGGCGTGACCATTGCCTACCATAGCTATGCGCAATTGCCACTGACCGCGGTGGTTGATGAGTTGCTGGCGCAAATCAGCGGAGCCAACAAACCCTTTGAGCTGCAGCGACAGACTTTTCCGCACGATCTGGCAGCCGACGCATCCAGCATCACGCCAACGGATATTGCCACCGCCGTCAACGACCTGATGGCCGAGCACGGCAAGATGCCCATCGCCTCCGACATGGGCGACTGCCTGTTCACGGCCATGGAGATCGAGCAAACCGCCCTGGTGGCGCCCGGCTACTACGCAACCATGGGCTTTGGCGTACCCGCCGGGCTGGGACTGCAGGCAGCAACCGGACAGCGGCCGCTGATACTGGTCGGCGACGGGGCCTTCCAGATGACCGGCTGGGAACTGGGCAACTGCAAGCGCTACGGCTGGGACCCGATCGTGCTGCTGTTCAACAACGCCAGTTGGGAAATGCTGCGCACCTTCCAGCCCGAGTCGAGCTTCAACGACCTGGGTCACTGGGGCTTTGCCGAAATGGCCGCCGGCATGGGTGGCGACGGCGTGCGGGTGAGCACCCGGGCCGAACTCAAAGCCGCACTGAACAAAGCCATGGCCACGCGCGGGCGCTTTCAACTGATCGACATCACCATCCCCAGCGGCGTGCTCTCCAGCACCCTGGCGCGCTTTGTGGCCGGCGTGAAGCGGCTCAATGCCGCCAAATAGTTTCCGACCGGTCCCGCATAATCAGCGCATTGACGCAAACTCGCAGGAGAGAACATGGCGAATCCGGATTTTGGCGCGCTCCACGCGGCAATGCAGGCGCAGGTTGACCAGCAGTTCCTGCCGGGTGTTTCCACCGCACTGTTCAAGGGCAGCCATGTGGTTGATACTTTCTGCTGCGGATTTGCCGACAAGGAAGCTGCCATCGCCTTGCGCGAAGATCACATTTTCCGAATGTTCTCCAGCACCAAGTTGGTGACCGCCTGCGCAGTTCTGATGCTGTTCGAGGAAGGACACATTCGATGGGACGATCCGATCGAGACCTACATCCCCGAGCTCGGCTCGTGCCAGGTCCTGAAAGCAGGTGCGACACGCATTGACGAGGTGGAACCAGCCAGAACCTCGATCACCATTCGTCACCTCATGACCCATACATCAGGCTTGTCGTATGGGATATTCGATCCAGGTACGCTCATGTTCGATGCCTACAACAAGGCCGATGTGATGGATCCGGGCAAGTCACTGCGCGAAATGATGACCACCCTGTCCGCATTGCCACTTTCGTTTCAGCCGGGGACGCAGTGGGAGTATTCGGTCGCGACCGATGTGCTGGGCCGTCTGGTGGAGGTGATTTCGGGTCAATCTTTTGGAGAGTTCCTCGCCGAGCGCATCTTCGCGCCGCTGGGCATGGTCGATACCGATTTCTGGGTTGCGAAGGACAAAGTTGAACGCCTGTGCGCGCTGTATGTCGGCGTCGATCTGCTGGACCCGACCAAGCCAGGGCTGCTTCGAGCCGATGACAAACCTTTTCCCGGTGCCTACTTGAGCAGGCTGCCACGCGAGTCCGGTGGCGGCGGGCTGGTTTCCACCCTGGGCGACACGGTTCGGTTCATCCAGAGTTTCCTCCCCGGCGGGCCGGCCCTGCTCAAGCCCGCGACCATCGAATTGATGTGCCAAAACCAGTTGGCGGCGGGTTTGTGCGTTCAGTTCCCGAATATGCCCCGCTTTGAGACCAAGGGGTTTGGGCTTGGATCATCGGTGAGCATCGGGACCAGCGCATGGGAGCCAGCTGAAGTTGTTGGCGAGGTCGGATGGGGTGGTCTGGCTGGAACGATCTGGTGGATCAATCCGCGCATCGGAATTGCCGGCGTCCTGATGACGCAGCGGTACTTCGGCTTTGGCAACCCCTACTCATTTGTGTTCAAGGCACAGGCCTACAAGGCTCTGGGTTTCAACTAGGTATTTTGGCTCGTGCACATGCGGGCTTGGTGATTCATCTATCCTTGAGTTGGCAATTGGCCAGATTATTGGAGGTCATCATGATTCAAACAAGACGTACCATGCACAAAATGTTGCTGACAACTGTGGCAACGCTTTTTCTGGGCGGCATCAGCGCTCAGTCCCTCGCGGCAACGGCAGCCAATCTTGAGCGTGACTCTGCGCAATCGCTACAGGGCCTGTACAAAACCAATCCGACAGCGCAAGCCATTGGGGCCAAGGCCAAAGCCATTCTGGTGTTCCCGAAAATCGTCAAGGCAGGACTCGTTTTCGGTGGCAGTTACGGCGAAGGCGTGCTGATGAAGGACTCGCACGTCGCTGACTAT
>JAKANU010000078.1 GCA_021812315.1 Pseudomonadota bacterium | reverse complement strand
TGGTGGACGTCACTCGCATGCCAGACAACAGCTTTGGAATGGTTCCCACGCCGGCGATCGTGGCACCGATTGAATTCAGCATGAAGCTCGATGACTATCGTGCGCTGGGCGGTCATGTTGAGTATGTGCGCGCCCTCGACGATGCACTGCGCCGGGGCGCATGGCACAGTGAAGGTGCGCCGCTGGCCCGCCAGTGGGCACAGCAGCACGCGAACAATCCATGGCCCTTGGGGCGGCCCCCCGTGTTGGGCTGAATTGCCGAAGCCATGCACGTACAGCGCTTCGCCTTGCCCGACGGTCGCTGGCATTTCCAGCACGGCCCGATGGACATCATCATCGGTGCTGACGGGGATGCCGAGTCGCTCCAGGCGGCGCACACCAGCGCGTGGTTGCGTTTCCAGACGGTTCTCGATGAGCTGGTGCAAGAACTCAGCTTGCTGCGCACACCAGTCCGGGGCTGTTGTCGTTTGCGCGGTTCGATCGCCCGACGTATGTGGCTTGCCTGTCTGCCCTACAGCGACCGATTCATCACGCCGATGGCCGCGGTGGCCGGTGCCGTCGCCGAAGAGCTCGTCGGCTGTTACTCGGGCCCCGGTGTGACTCGAGCGTGGATCAACAACGGCGGTGATATCGCCTTGCACCTGGCGCCGGGGCAGGCGATTCAGATTGGCCTGTATGCAGATTTGGGGCAACTCGACGACACACAGCTGAAAAGTGGCATCGAGATAGACGGGCAGTTCCGGCTCACCAGTTCCATGCCGGTGCGAGGCGTGGCTACCAGCGGCTGGCGAGGCCGGAGCTTCTCGTTGGGCATTGCCGACAGCGTCACTGTACTGGCACAAACAGCGGCATCAGCAGATGCAGCAGCCACCGTGATTGCGAATGCCGTCAACATCGATGACCCGCGCATTGCGCGTCGACCTGCCTGTGAATTGAAGGATGATGCAGACTTGGGAGATATTCCCGTGACCGTCGGTGTGGCAGCGCTGGAATCGGACCTGGTGCAGCAGGCGCTGCGCGCAGGACGGCTGCAGGCACAGAAGTTGCGGGAGCAAGGGCTGATCTGGTCGGCCGCGCTGGTTTGTCAGAATCAAGTCGCCACCACCGACACGAGCTTCCTGACAGCCACGAGAGCCCGACGCAGCGCCGGGCAGGCCCACCTGGCCATGATCGCTTAACCCTGATGGAATCGATATGATGATTGAAACACGGCACATCCTGACGCATGTCGAACAAATTCATCATGAATTTGGACCTCCGGCTGTTACACCCCTGGTGCGCGGCGCCATTGCGGTGGTCCTGACCAATCCATTTGCGCATCGCCACGAACCCAACCTGTTGCCCATGATGGATGCACTCCAACCGGTCGGACTGGCGATGGCGCAGCAACTGCTGACGGCGATGAAGGTCAGCGCCGAAAGCATCGAGGGATATGGCAAGGGCGCGATTGTCGGCGCCGGCGGCGAACTCGAGCACGGCGCGCTCTGGCACGTTCCGGGGGGCTACGCGATGCGCGAGCTGCTGGGCTGGAAGGGAAGCCGCGACGCCTATGCCAAGGGGCAGACGCAACCCAAAGTCGGCCAACCCGGCAACGCCCTGGCGATCGTGCCCTCGACCAAAAAAGTCGGCGGGCCAGGCGCGGCGCTGGATGTACCGCTCACACATATCAACGCCAGTTACGTGCGCAGCCACTTCGACGCCATGGAAGTTCGCGTTCCCGGTTCACCCGCTGCAGATGAAATCGTTTTCATTCTTGCCATGAGCACCGGCGCGCGCATCCATGCACGCGTGGGCGGGCTGTCGGCCGACGCCATCAGTCGCTGGGACGGCCTGCGGTGAAGATTGCGTCGCCTATCCATGAACCATTGAAGGAAGAAGCCATGACAGCGAGGATTCGCAAAGTGATCGTCCAGGTCGACGAAACCCAATTGGAAATGGGCAGGACGATTGATCCACCCACGCGTCGGGCGCTTGCGATGGCCGTGATTGAAAACCCCTACGCCGGAACCTACAGCGAAAACCTTGACCAATTGATCGCGATTGGCGAAGAACTCGGTGCATTGCTGGGGCAAAGATGCGTCGAAGCGTTGGGCATCTTGCCTGCCCAGGCGCAGAGCTATGGCAAGGGAGCCATCGTGGGCGAGGCCGGCGAGCTCGAACACGCGGCGGCCATCCTGCACCCGAGGTTGGGGGCACCGTTGCGAAAGGCCGTCGAGAAGGGCGCTGCGCTGGTACCGTCAGCCAAGAAGATGGGCGGACTAGGGACCGCGATCGATGTGCCTTTGGGCCACAAGGATGCGGCCTTTGTACGCAGCCACTTTGACGCCATGGAAGCGAGGGTGAGTGATGCGCCGCGCGCGCGCGAGATCGTGGTTGCCGTGGCGGTGACGGCCAGTGGTCGCCCGTTGGCGCGAATTGGGGGACTGCAGGTCAGCGAGATCATCGGTCAGGATGGTTTGCGCTAAGCTGCCTGGCCGAGCGGGGGTTTCTTTTTTTTGACTGAGGAGCTTTGCTATGAAGATGTTACGAACGATGCTTTATGCTGCCAGCCTTGCGGCCGCGGCCACCCTGGTGGGCCCGGCGCAGGCCCAGGGCGTGATCAAGATCGGGGAGGTGAACAGCTACAAGGCGCAGCCGGCCTTTCTTGAGCCCTACAAGAAAGGCATGGAACTGGCGGTTGAGGAGGTCAACGCAGCCGGCGGAGTCAACGGCAAGAAGATCGAACTGATCACCCGCGACGACAACGCCAACCCGGGCGATGCCGTGAGGGTGGCCGAAGAACTGATCTCGCGAGAGAAGATCGACGTGCTCATGGGCACCTTCCTGTCCAACACCGGACTGGCGATGACTGACTTTGCCAAACAGAAAAAGTTCTTTTTCCTCGCTGGCGAGCCACTGACCGACAAGATCATCTGGGGCAGTGGCAACAAGTACACCTTCCGCCTGCGCCCCGGCACCTACATGCAGGCTGCGATGCTGGTCCCCGAAGCGGTCAAGATGAAGAAGAAGCGCTGGGCCATCGTCTACCCGAATTATGAGTACGGTCAATCTGCCGTGGCCGCGTTCAAGCAATTGCTCAAGGCGGCGCAGCCGGACGTCGAATTTGTTGCCGAACAGGCGCCGCCGCTGGGCAAGCTCGATGCCGGCAGCGTGGTCCAGGCCCTCGCCGATGCCAAGCCCGATGCCATTTTCAATGTGCTTTTTGGTGCCGATTTGTCCAAGTTCGTTCGTGAAGGCAACACCCGTGGACTGTTCAAAGGCCGCGATGTGGTCAGCGTGCTGACTGGCGAACCCGAGTACCTCGACGCCTTGAAAGATGAAGCGCCCGACGGCTGGGTCGTCACCGGCTATCCGTGGTACGGGATTCAGACCCCCGAGCACAAGGCATTTTTCCTCGCCTATCACGGCAAGTACAACGACTACCCAAGGCTTGGATCGGTGGTCGGCTACAGCGCCATCAAGTCGATTGTGGCTGGCCTGAAAAAGGCCAAGAGCAGCGAGACCGACAAACTGATAGCAGCGTTCAAAGGGTTGGTAGTGGAAACCCCGTTCGGCAAAATCACGTATCGCGCGCAGGATCATCAATCCACCATGGGCGCTTTCGTTGGCAAGACCAAGAATGAAGGCGGCAAGGGTGTGATGGTTGATTACACCTACCTTGACGGCGCCAAGTATCTACCCTCCGACGCCGAAGTCGCCAAGCTACGCGCACCCGACTGACAAGACAGCCAGTACCACCGCTCTCGTCATTGCGAGCACCGCGCGGCCATCCATAGCCAAGCGGTAGCGCTCGATCATGGATCGCCACGGCTTGCCGCCTCGCGATGACAAGCCAGGGTGCAGTAGGCAATTTTCGAGGCAATGGGATGGATTTTTCCGGCTTTCTGGTCCAACTGCTGAACGGTCTCGCCGGCGCGTCCTCGCTGTTTCTGGTGGCGGCCGGCCTGTCACTGATATTTGGCGTGACGCGGATTGTCAATTTTGCGCACGGTTCATTTTTTATGGTCGGCATCTACGTGGCCTACTCGCTGGTTGAGCGGCTTGGTACCGGAGCCGGCTTCTGGCCGGCCCTGCTGTTGGCCGCGGTTGCCGTCGGCGTGTTTGGTGCGTTGATTGAAGTCCTGTTGCTGCGGCGCATCTACAAGGCACCCGAGCTGTTCCAACTGCTGGCGACATTCGCGCTGGTGCTGGTGATCAAGGATGCTGTACTCTGGTTCTGGGGGCCAGACGAGTTGCTGGGACCGCGCGTCCCCGGACTGTCGGGTGCCGTGCAAATCCTGGGGCGTTCCTTTCCGTCTTACGACCTGTTCCTGATCGTCGTTGGTCCGGCGGTCCTCGGGTTACTCTGGTTGCTGCTCACGCGCACGCGCTGGGGCACGCTGGTGCGTGCTGCCACACAAGACCGTGAGATGGTCAGCGCCCTGGGCGTGAATCAAGCCTGGTTGTTCACAGCGGTATTTGCCCTGGGAGCACTGCTTGCCGGGCTCGGCGGTGCCCTTCAATTGCCACGCGAGCCGGCCAGTCTTGAGATGGACCTCAACACCATCGGTGCCGCCTTTGTCGTTGTCGTTGTCGGTGGCATGGGTTCCATTCCTGGAGCTTATGCTGCGGCGTTGTTGATCGCTGAAATCAAGGCGGTGTGCATCTGGATTGGGGTGGTTCAGATTGCGGGTATCAGCATGTCATTTTCCAAACTGACGCTGGTTGTCGAATTCCTGGTGATGGCCACGGTGCTGGTCGCCCGTCCCTGGGGCTTGCTGGGGCGAGCGCAAGCGCCCAGTCGTTACGTCGGCGTACAGGAAGAGCCCTTGCGTGCTTCCAGCACGGGCTATCTCATCACGGCCGCGCTGCTCGGCGTCGCATTGGTGGCGCTGCCGACTGTCACAGCCGATTCCCCTTACACCACCGTGCTGATGATCGATCTGCTGGTGGCCGCCTTGTTTACGGCGAGTCTGCATTTCATCATGGGTCCGGCGGGAATGCATTCGTTTGGACACGCGGCCTACTTCGGGCTGGGCGCCTATGCCGCGGCGCTGCTGGTGCGCAGCGCCCACCTGCCCATGGAAGTTTCGCTCGTGGTCGCGCCGTTCGTGGCAGCCCTGGGCGCGCTGATTTTCGGCTGGTTCGCGGTGCGCCTGTCGGGCGTCTACCTGGCGATGTTGACGCTGGCGTTCGCACAGATCACCTGGGCCATCACATTTCAGTGGGATAGCTTCACAGGTGGCAGCAACGGGCTGACCGGCGTCTGGCCAGCCCAGTGGCTGTCTGAGAAGCAGAATTACTACTATCTCACGTTGCTGATGGTGGTGCTGGGCGTGTTGGCGCTGCGCCGCATCCTGTTCTCGCCTTTTGGCTACGCCATGCGCGCCGGGCGTGACTCAGCATTGCGGGCCGACGCGATCGGCATCGACGTCAAGCGCATGCAGTGGGTGGCCTTCATCATTGCCGGGGCTTTTGCCGGTCTGGCCGGTGCGCTGTATGCTTTTTCCAAGGGAAGCATATCGCCCGAAACACTGTCGGTCGGCAAGTCGGTCGACGGGCTGGTCATGGTGCTGCTCGGCGGCATTCAGACGCTGGCCGGTCCCGTCGTTGGTGCCGTAACCTTCACCTGGCTGCACGACACCGTCGCCCGCAACACTGACTACTGGCGCGCGATGCTCGGTGCCATCATCCTGCTTCTGGTCCTCTTGTTTCCGCAGGGGATCGCCGGTTTCGTCCAACAACTCGCCAACCGTCTTCGCGAGAAAGCGCGGGTCAAGACATGAACGCGATGCCCAAACCTGCGACGACCGCCGCACCGCTGCTTCGCGTCAGCGGTCTTGGCAAGTCGTTCGGCGGCGTGAAAGCGGTCGATGGCATTGGATTTGACCTCGCACCCGGCGAATTGCTGGCGCTGATCGGCCCCAACGGAGCGGGCAAGACCACCACGTTCAATATGGTCAACGGGCAACTGTGTGCCGACGTAGGCTCGATCGAGCTCGCTGGTCAAGAACTTGTGGGACGCAGGCCGCGTGAAATCTGGCGCATGGGCGTGGGCCGCACGTTTCAGATTGCCGAGACTTTTGCCTCGCTGACGGTTATTGAAAACGTCCAGATGGCCCTGCTGTCGCAAGACGGCAAACTGTTTTCCATGTGGCGTCGCGCCGCGCACTACCGGCGTGATGACGCCATGGCAGCGCTGGAGCTGGTGGGCATGGGCACGCAGGCCGAACGCCCGTGCAATGTACTTGCCTATGGTGACGTGAAACGGGTCGAGCTGGCCATCGCAATGGCCAACGATCCCAAGTTGTTATTGATGGACGAACCGACCGCCGGGATGGCGCCCAAGGAGCGCAATGAGCTCATGGCGCTGACCAGGAAGCTGGTTGCTGACCGTGGCATGTCGGTGCTCTTTACCGAACACAGTATGGACGTTGTTTTTGCCTATGCCCACCGCATCATCGTCCTGGCCCGTGGTCGCCTCATTGCCGAGGGTGCGCCGCAGGAAATCCGCGATCACGCCAAGGTGCAGGAGGTCTACTTCGGCAGCGGCAAGACCTTCGAAAAACCCGTGCTCCAAGTCAGCGAGGTCACAGCCTGATGACTGCCAGCGTGGAGCCCATGCTCGAAGCCCGCGGGCTTGCCGCATGGTATGGAGCGGCCCAAATTCTGTATGGTGTGGACCTCAGGGTGCAGCGCGGTGAAGTCGTGGCCCTGATGGGGCGCAATGGCGCGGGCAAGTCCACCACGCTCAAGGCACTCATCGGCCTGCTGGCCAAACGCCGCGGCAGCGTGACCTTCCTGGGTCAGGATATCTCCCGCTGCGAACCGTACCACGCCGTGCGCATGGGCTTGGGCTATGTGCCCGAAGACCGGCGTATCTTTACCGACCTCACGGTACTGGAGAACCTCGCGGTCGGCCAGCAGCAGCCCCGGCGCTGGGCTGACGGCAGCGCCGCGCCGGTGTGGACGCATGAACGCCTGTTCCGCTTGTTCCCGAATCTCGGAGACATGTCCAACCGGCTCGGTGGCCGCATGAGCGGTGGTGAGCAGCAAATGCTGACCGTGGCCCGAACCCTGATGGGCAACCCTTACCTGGTGCTGCTCGATGAACCTTCCGAGGGCGTGGCTCCGGTCATCGTCGAGCAGATGGCGGGCATGATCCTGGAGCTCAAGGCCCAGGGCGTGAGCATCCTGCTGTCCGAGCAGAACATGCATTTTGCCGAACTGGTCTCCGATCGAGCCTATGTGCTTGAAAAGGGACAGATTCGCTACCAGGCGTCGATGGCCGAGCTCTCGCGCAACGAAGAGGTGCGACGGGCTTACCTGAGCGTTTGACAGGCATTCTGCAGACGGTGCGCGAGCGCCTACTTCAGCCCAAACAACGCGGCACCGTTGTCCCAGGCAATCCTGTGCGAAATATCTGGCGGCAAATCGCCCAGCCACTGGCGATAGCCGCGCATCAGATCATCGTAGGCCAACCACCGCTGGTTGATCCAGGTGTCCGAGCCAAGCATGAACCGGTCCGGGTACTTCAAGAACAGCTCGCGCCATGCAGGGCAAAGTTTCTCGCGCGCCCCTTCTTCGGCGCAGGTCAGCCCCGGCCGGTACGACAGCTCACCCATCAGCAAAGGGTATTTCGCCAGCAGTTCGTCAACGCGCTTGACCGGCGCGCCCTCGATGCCGGTGTGGGCCCAGATCAGGCGTACGTTTCGCCCCTTTGAAGGCGTGGCATCCATCAGTAATTCGACGGCCGCGTCGTCAACATGCGCCAGCACCGCAAGTTGTTTCTGTTCGGCCAGGGCCATCAGTTCCCTGGCCACCGGTCCCCTGGCGTTGGCGCTGTCATACAAGTGGAATTCACCCAGACCACGGTACGGGCCCGCAGAGGTCCCGCGCGCCAACTCGGTCTGTACCATCGCAGCAATGGACGGGTCACGAAACCAGTTGCTGTAATCGGCGCGATTGCGGTACAGCCGGACGAATGGCACCACGATGACACCGGCCTTGCTGGTCTCTTGGAGCGCCGCTGCCAGCATCCGAGTGCCCTCATTGGGTCGCGAGTTGGCAAGCACGGCACGCACGCCGTTACGTTCCATGCGTGCCAGCACATCGCTGGGCGGATGCGGTCCGGCCGAGCCGTTCCATGCCTCCTCGTTGTAATGCACATGCGCGTCAAAGATTGGTCCGGAGTAATCGACGGCCCGCGCCAGACTGCTCAACGCTATCAATGTGATAGCTGCTGACGCTTTCCACATAAGCTCTACAGCCCTGAAATATCCTTGAAGATAGGCGCGCATCGGAGCTCAGCTCAGGCCAAATGACGGTTGAAGAAGTCGACCGTGCGTTGACGCGCCAGCGCCGCCGCTGCGGCGTCGTAGGCAGCGCGATGGTCACAGTTGAAGCCGTGACTCGCCGCGTAAATGTGCACCTCAACCTCAGGATGCATCTGCCGAAACGAATCCACCCCGTCCATCGGGATCGACGCGTCGTGATCAGAAAAGTGCGCCAGCACCGGCACCTTCGCCTGACGCGCGAGCTCGGTCCCAGCGGTCATGCCGCCACCGTAATACGGCACCACCGCACTCAGGCCAGACAACAGACAGGCACTGCGCCAGGCCAGCAGACCGCCCCAGCAATAGCCGACCACGCCCACCTTGCCCGCGCTTGCTGCGTGCTCGACGGCCGCCTGAATATCTTGCATGACACCGGGCGCTGGCAGCGCTTCCACAGCCGCCTTCAGAGCGACTCCGGCGCTGATGTCTTCGGGTGAGTACGCCAGTTCGGCACCGGCGCGTACACGATGAAAGGTCGCTGGCGCAAGCGCCAAGAAACCAAGCTTCGCGAAACCATCGGCGACGGCACGAATGTGCGCGTTAATGCCAAATATTTCCTGCAACACGACGACGGCTCCTCGCGTCGGCCCGGGCGGCCGCGCCTGGTAAACCGGAAACGTGAAGCCATCGGTGGCGGTCAATTCAATGAAGTTGGTCATGGGGCGGCCTGAGCGGTTGAAGATTCGTCCGTGCGACGGCAAATCTTATACTGCATGCACGCAGTTCACCGACGCAGCACGACGACAAGACCTTATGACTCATCAGGCCGACTTCTTGATCATTGGCGGGGGCATCGCCGGTGCATCCATTGGATACTGGTTGGCACAGCACGCCCGCGTGATCGTCCTCGAGCGCGAAGCGCAACCAGGTTATCACTCTACGGGTCGCTCGGCGGCCGTATTCATGGAAAGCTACGGTACGCCCCAGGTTCGCGCGCTGACCATGGCCAGCCGCTCCTTTATGCAACAGCCACCCGTAGGTTTTAGCGAGCATGCCTTGCTCAAACCGCGCTGCGCGATGATGGTCGCTACCCAGGCTCAGGAAGCGCTGCTGGCCGAACACTGGGACGTACTGCGCTCGATTTCGCCACGTGCGCAGTGGCTCGACAGCGCGGGCGCCTGCGCCCTCGTGCCGGTGCTGCGCCCCGAGCGTGTTCTCGGTGCGGTGTTTGAACCCGATGCGTCGGACATTGACGTCGACGCGTTGCATCAAGGCTACCTGCGCGGGATGCGCCGCGCCGGAAATTCCTTGGTTTGCGGCGCGGAAGTGACGGGAATCAAACGATCCGGCGCCCTGTGGCAAGTACAGGCCGGTAACGTCATGTACGAAGCACCTGTGCTTGTCAACGCCGCCGGTGCCTGGGCCGACGTAGTGGCGGCGCTGGCCGGTGTGCGGCGCATCGCGCTTGAACCTCGGCGGCGTTCGGCCTTCATCTTTGCGCCGCCCGCCGGACTGAGCTGCTCGGGCTGGCCCCTGACCATCGGCATCGGTGAGGACTGGTACTTCAAGCCAGACGCCGGGATGCTGCTGGGCTCCAGCGCCAACGCCGACCCCGTGCCACCGCAGGATGTGCAACCGGAAGAAATCGACATTGCGCTGGCGATTGACCGTATTCAGAGCATGACAACGCTGACGATCCGGCGCCCAACGCGCACCTGGGCCGGGTTGCGCTCGTTCGTGGCAGATGGTGATCTGGTCGGTGGATTCGCCCCGAACGCGCCGGGCTTTTTTTGGGTCGCGGCGCAGGGCGGCTACGGCATCCAGACATCGGCTGCCATGGGCGAAGCGTGCGCTGCGCTGGCGCGCGGTCTGCCATTGCCCAAGCGTATTGCGGACTACGGGCTAACAACTGAGATGCTCGGCCCGGCACGGCTATCGAGCTCAGGACAGTACCCAAGCCCGCTCGCATGCTAAGCTGACGGACTTGCTGACGGCACCGCGTCGCTCTGCCAGCATTTTCAATTTACCTGGAGTCTTTATGCCCGGTCTGCTACCCAACGTCGATCCCGACGGTCTGCTCGAATTTTCTGTGGTCTATACGGACCGCTCGCTCAATCACATGTCCAAAAGCTTTCAGGGTGTGATGAAGGACATCTCGGCCATTTTGAAAGCCGTGTACCACGCCAAATCGGCGGTGATTGTGCCCGGCAGTGGCACTTTCGGCATGGAAGCGGTGGCGCGCCAGTTTGCTGCCGACAAGAAAGTGCTGATCGTGCGCAATGGCTGGTTCAGCTACCGCTGGACGCAGATCCTGGACATGGGCCGCATCGCCGCCGAATCCACCGTACTCAAGGCACGCCGGGTGGGTGCCGACAAGCAGTCACCCTGGGTGCCTGCGCCAATCGAAGAAGTGGTGGCCGCCATCCGCGAGAAGAAGCCTGACCTGGTGTTTGCTCCGCATGTCGAGACATCGAGTGGCATGATGCTGCCCGACGACTATCTGCGCGCCATGGGTGCCGCGGTGCGCGAGACCGGTGGTCTGTTCGTGCTCGACTGCATCGCCTCGGGTGCGGTCTGGGTCGATATGGTGGCCAACAGCGTTGACATTCTGATCAG
>JAKANU010000426.1 GCA_021812315.1 Pseudomonadota bacterium | reverse complement strand
TCAACGACACCGCCTTCACCCCCATCGCGGCTCAGCTTGGCATCACCGTGCCGGCGAATCCCAACTAAATCGGAGGACAGCATCATGAACAAACGCACCCCTCTCCTGCTTGGCGCGGTATTCGGCCTGGTCGCCTTCGGGTTGGCCCAGGCCGCGGACACCCTCACGCCGCAACAGATTTCAGAGCAACTCGTCGGCAAAAATCTGGTCGGGCACACAGTCGACGGCGGGCCCCTGACCGTGCGCTTCAACCCGGACGGCAGCGCCGAAATCCGCCTAGGCAACACGCAGGACACCGGGCACTGGCATCTATCGGATGTCGGCTACTGCCTCACCTGGACGCGGCTGCGCGGCGGCAAAGAGCGGTGCCTCACCGCGCAGCGCGACGGCGACCTTTACCGGACCTTTGTCGACGGCAAGCCCAACGCTGAATTTCGACCCGAATGACTGCACTGATGGCATGGAGAGGCGTCCCGCTGCCCGTCGCCTGTTTTCCCTTATCACGAGGAGACCGATCATGTTCACCCTAAAACCGCTTCAATGCACTTGGGCTGGGCTCGCGCTCGGTCTGATTGCCACCACCAGCCCGGCCCTTGCCGCCGACACGCTCACCCCGCAACAGATCTCGGAGCAACTTGTCGGCAAGACGCTGGTCGGTCGCGACCACATCAGCGCAAGCAAGCCGAGCAGGCACGTCGTTCTGCTGTTCAAGCCCGACGGTACGCTGGAATTGGAGGTGCACAAAAAGAATGGAAACTGGACCGACTCCGGGCGCTGGCATCTTTCGGACACCGGCTACTGCGTCACCTGGACCAAGTTCCACAGTGGCGAGGAGCGATGCAACACCGTGCAGCGTGACGGCGACGTGTATCGCACCGTCCATTCGGACGGCTCGCCCAGCATGGAGCTGAGGGTGCAGTGAGCGGAATGGTTGGCGCCTCAGCTCAGCAGCCCGGCCATGCGTACCACCTCGGCCTGGCGGCTGCATCCCATTTTGGCGAAGATGCTCGCCATCTGGTTGCGCAGGGTGTTGCGCGACACATCGAATAGCAGCGCGCAGTCGTCCAGGGTGTGGCAGGCGACGAGTTCGCGCACCAGGCGGGCTTCGGCTGGGCTGAGGCCATACAAGGCGCGCAGGGCATCGATCTCGGGCAGCCGCGCCGCTTCCAGCAGCTGCACGCGCAGCAGCAGCATGGCCTCGTCCAGGGCCAGCAAATGGCGTGGGGCAGGTTGTAGCCACAGCCGCAGCACCTTGCCCCACCCGGCGCTGCAATCCAGCCGGCGTGGCATACCGGCGGCCAGCGCCTGTGCGGCGATGGTGGCGAGGCGCTTGGCCAGACCCTCGTCGCGGGCATGAAGCCGATTGCCGTGCAGACGCAAAGCCGCATCGCCAGACAGCAGGTGCGTGGCGGCAGCGCAGGCATGACCGACGCGCAGTGTGGCGTCGATCAAGGCCCAGCCTTCGCCCTCGTTGCTGAGCACCGCATCAAGTTTGAGGGTTTCGGTTTCAGCATGTTGCAGCCGTGCGCGGAATGCGGCCATCAGCGTGGGGCCGAGGCTGCCGACATGCCGTGCGAGTTGGGCTGCGCTGATTTCGCGGTCGAAATGCAGGCTGATGCCAGCGATGTGTCGCGGATCGTTGCACAGCGAGAGGGTGTAGGTCTGCTCGATGCGTAGCGGGCGCATCAGGTCCGGGTAATAGGGGCCGGCGCGCCGCACGGCAGTGGGTAGTTCGGCGCTGTCTAGCCAAGCGCCGCTCGGGCGCCGCAGGCCGAGCGGAAGCAAGGGGTCGAGCGACTGAAAACGCTCGACATAGGCCGAAAGCGCGGTAGGAAGCTGCAGATCGACCGCCGCATGACCCCAGAGAGCTCCCGCCCGCTTGTCCCAGGCCAAGAACGTGGCGCAATCCGCCCCAGCGGCCTGGCGCCAAGCTCCCAGCAACGCCGTCCAATCAGCCTCTCCGTGGCCCACCGCGTTTGCGGCGTCGCGCACTTGGGCTGCCACACACATGTCCATGTGTGCCCCCTGTCCTCGTGTTTGCGCCAGAGCCGGCGCGGGCGGTGGGAGTGCGTGGTTATGTCGCGCCGTGTAGCACGGCGCGATCGTTATTTTGCAAATGCTAAAAAATAGGAGGGGTCAGATGTACCCCGCGATTGGGTGGGGATGTCCGGCGCTTGCGGGCTCAATGCTCAATGCCGGAAGTGCCGCATGCCGGTGAACACCATGGCCATGCCGTGTTCGTTGGCCGCGGCAATCACCTCCTCGTCGCGCATCGAGCCGCCCGGCTGGATGACGGCCATGATGCCTGCCGCGGCGGCATTGTCGATGCCGTCGCGGAAAGGGAAGAAGGCGTCGGAGGCCATGACCGAGCCGGGTACGGCCAGGCCAGCATGCTCAGCCTTGATGGCGGCGATGCGGGCCGAATTGACGCGGCTCATCTGGCCGGCGCCGACGCCGACGGTGGTGCTGTCCTTGGCGTAGACGATGGCGTTGGACTTGACGAACTTCGCCACGCGCCAGGCG
>JAKANU010000425.1 GCA_021812315.1 Pseudomonadota bacterium | reverse complement strand
ATTTGCTTGAGCCTATTGATGCTGGCGAGCTCGGGGTTCGGTGCCTATGTTGCCGCCAGACAAAGCTGGTTGCAGTGGTATCCGCCGGAAGTTGTCAACTGCGGGCGCGATTTTTACGGGATGATCGAAACTTTTCCCCTGCAGAGGGTGATCCCGATGATTTTCAAGGGCAGCGGTGACTGCAGCAAGGTTGACTGGGCCTTTCTGGGCGGCTCGATTGCCAACTGGTCCTTCTTGTTCTTCGTCGGTTTCTCGGTGCTGTCGGTTTTGCTGGTCTGGCGTCAGATGCGCCGCCGTTTTCACTGAGCACTCACCAAGGGGGGCGCGCCCCTAAGACCCGGTCGGGCCGTGGTTCAAACGCTTGAGCAGCACTTGGCTCTTTCGGTCCCAGTTGTATTTCCTCTTGCGCGCTTCCGGTAGCGAGTCCGCATCGACTCGCACAAAGCCGCGTTTGAGAAACCAGTGCGTGGTCCGCGTGGTCAGCACAAAAATGCTCTCCAGCCCGGCGGCGCGGGCGCGCTGTTCAATGCGCTTCAATACGCGCTCGCCGTCGCCCTGGCCCTGCACCTGCGGGGAGACCGTGAGCGCGGCCATCTCGCCGCAGCGTGCCTCCGGATACGGGTACAGGGCGGCGCAGGCGAAGATCACGCCATCGTGTTCAATGACGGTGTAATTGCCGATATCGCGTTCGATTTCCGTGCGCCCCCGTTTGACCAGGGTGCCATCCTTCTCGAACGGTTCAATCAGTTGCAGGATGCCGCCGACGTCGTCCACACTGGCCTCGCGCAGGCTCTCAAGCTTTTCGTCCACCACCATCGTGCCGATGCCGTCATGAACGTAGACTTCGAGCAGGATCGAACCGTCAATGGCAAAGGGGATGATGTGGCTGCGCTCGACGCCGTTCTTGCATGCGCGCACGCAGTGCTGCAGGTAAAAGGTGGTGTCACTGGGCTGGCTGGCAGTTGGCAGGTCGGCGAGCAGCTTTTCGGCGCTGGCCAGCGGCAGTTCGGTATTGATCGGATTGTCCTCGCCCGCGGGCTCTCCCGGGCGAACACGGATGCCAGGAATCTCGGTGAGGAAGAGCAGTTTGTCGGCCTGCAGCGCGATGGCAACCGAGGTGGCAACTTCCTCCATCGTCAGGTTGAAGGCCTCGCCAGTGGGAGAAAAACCGACCGGGGAGAGCAGCACCATGGCACCAAGATCGAGTGTGCGCAAAATCCCGGCGGTGTCGATCTTGCGCACCACCCCGGTGTGTTGAAAATCCACGCCGTCAAGGATGCCCACCGGGCGCGCGGTGAGAAAATTGCCTGAAATCACCCGCACCGTCGCACCCGCCATCGGCGTATTCGGCAAGCCCTGGCTGAATGCTGCCTCAATCTCGTAGCGCAACTGGCCCGCGGCTTCCTGCGCGCAATCAAGGGCCACGCTGTCGGTGACGCGCATGCCGTGGGAATAACGCGGCGCATGGCCTTTGGCGGCAAGCTGCTCGTTGACCTGGGGCCGGAAGCCGTGCACCAGCACCACCTTGACGCCCATGCTCTGGATCATGGCGAGGTCCTGCGCCAGATTCTGCAATTTGCCCGCGGCGACGGCTTCTCCGGCAATGCCCACGACAAAGGTCTGGTTACGAAATTTGTGGATATACGGCGCCACCGATCGAAACCAGGGAACGAAGGTGAAATTGAAAACGGAGGACATGCTGGTGGGAACGAGGGCGCTGGGTCTGTGCAGGGATAATTCCCGATTCTCCACGAAGTTGCCGCCTTGAACGCCCCGAGCCTCCAAATCGAGTTCCCACAGTCCCTGCCAGTGTCGGGCCGGCGCGACGAAATTGCGGCGGCACTGGCGAAGCACCAGGTGATCATCGTGTGCGGCGAGACGGGCTCGGGAAAGACCACGCAGTTGCCGAAGATTGCGCTCGACCTGGGGCGCGGCCGGCGTCCGGACCCCGGGGGCAGGGGCAAAATGATCGGGCATACACAACCCAGGCGCATTGCGGCGAGCAGCGTGGCCAGGCGCATTGCCCAGGAGTTGCATACCACGCTGGGCGACGTGGTGGGCTTCAAGGTCCGCTTTCAGGACCGCTTGAGCCCAGGCGCCTCGATCAAGCTGATGACCGATGGCATTCTGCTGGCCGAAACGCAGACTGATCCACTATTGCAAGCTTACGATACGCTGATCATCGACGAGGCCCACGAGCGAAGCCTCAACATTGACTTTCTGCTGGGTTATCTCAAGCAAATCCTGCCACGCCGTCCTGATCTGAAGGTGATCGTGACCTCGGCAACGATCGACGCCCAGCGCTTTGCCGAGCACTTCGCACAAGGCAGGAGCCCGGCGCCGGTGATCACGGTTTCGGGCCGCATGTTTGCCGTCGAACAACGCTATCGACCATTCGAGGATTCCCGCGACTACGACCTGAATTCAGCCATTGCCGAGGCGGTTGACGAGTTGTGGCGGGACGTGCACGGCAGTGGCGACATCCTGGTGTTTCTGCCCGGCGAACGCGAGATTCGAGAGGCCG
>JAKANU010000424.1 GCA_021812315.1 Pseudomonadota bacterium | reverse complement strand
CAAGCGCTACGGCCTGGGTGACCGTGTGCTGGTGCAGGTCAGTCGCGTCGATCTCGATGGCCGCAAGATCGACTTCCGCATGGTGGCCGATCCGCTGCATCCCGTCGGCGGGCCGAGCACGGCGAGTGGCTCGGGCACTCGCCGCCGGGGCCGCCCCGAAGCCGTGCTCTCGCCGTTGGATGCGCCCATCGACGACAGTGACAGCAGTTTGTTCGTACCCCATGTGGCCATGGAGCGTGCAACCTCCTCATCCAAGCGCAAGCGCGGCGGCGGTGCGATGCAAAATCAGTCGGCACCTGCTGACAAGTTGGTGACGAAGAAGACATCGAAGGCCAAGGCGACAACGGTTCCTCAGCGGCAAAGCCCGGCGGCGGGCAAGTCGGCCGGTCGCAAGTCGTCCGCGGCGGGAAAATCATCTCCCGCAAAGAAGCGCAACCGCACGAACGGAGTTTGATGCACTGTCGCGCGCCGTGGCCACGCGCTACGCGCGGTGCAACGTGCGCCCCATGCTGACGGAGAGTCCTTTCACCTGGGTTCGCGCGCGAACCATGGCGTCGGGCAGGGTTCCGGCGCGCAAGCCCTGGCCTTCTTCCCGAGCGAGGTCGGCACCGGCACCATGGAGCCATACGGCGGCGCGCGCGGCAGCCATCGCTGCATTCGGGTCTCTGGTGGGCGCGATGCAGGCGGCGAGCGCGCCGCTGAGCACGTCGCCGCTCCCGGCCGTGGCCAGCAGACCATTGCCGCTGGAGTTGATCCATAGGGCGCCGTCCGGCGTGGTCATCAGGCTGCCCGCTCCTTTGAGCACGCAGTGTGCCCGGCTCAGGGTGGACAGGGTACGCGCAGCGCTCAAACGATCGGCCTGAACTTGGGTGGTGGTCCATTGCAGCAAACCCGCTGCTTCTCGGGGATGCGGGGTCAACCAGGTTGGGGAGTTGCGTTGTCGCAGCGCCTGCCAAAGCACGCCGTCGCGAGCTTGGCCTGCGAGCAAGTTAAGCCCGTCGGCATCGATGACCAAGGGCTGATCGAGCGCCAGCAACGCCTGCAGGATGGACAAGGCCTCGGCGGACATGCCTGCGCCTGGCCCGAAAACCACACAGCATCGGCCCTCTCGCGTGGGTGCATGCTGGGCCATTTCCAGCATGGCTTGCGGTTTGCGCAGCATGAGCTCAGGCCCGGCGGGGTCGAACGATGGCGCTTGCGGATCGAGCAGGGCTGTGAACACGCGCCCGGCACCCAAGGCCAGGGCAGCGCGTGAGGCAAGCAGAGCGGCGCCGGTCATGCCTGTTGCACCGCCGAAGATCAACACGTCTCCGCGCTCGCCTTTGTGCGCTGCCGATCCGGGCTGCGGCAATGCGGCGATGGCATCGGCCGCGCTGAGGAGCATGGCTGTCGCATGGGTGTGGGGTTCGGGGGTCAGAGTCTCCGAGCCGCTGCTTTGCTCCGGTAGCGTCCCCTGGGGAGCGGGGAAACCGGCGGCGAACCGGCGTTGTTGTGAGGTGGCGCTGTCACCCGGTTCGCCCCATGCGTCCAGATCGTCCAGCCAGAGCTCGCCACAGGCGTGGATGTCGGGCCCGGTCAGCAGGCCTGGCTTGAGGCCAAGCAGGGTGAGTGTGACTTCGGCACGGACCAGCTCTCCTGGCGCTGTGCCAGTGGCGCTCGCCAAACCGGAGGGCAGATCGACCGCCAGGACAGGTGCCGAATGCCGCGCCAAGGCGGTCATGGCCGCGGCTAACTCGCCTTCAGGTGCGCGGTTGAGACCGATGCCGAGCAGGGCATCAAGGATGAGATCCACCCCGTCCCATGCCGATGTTGCAGCGTCATGCGTCCATGGCAAGGGTCGCAAGCCTGCGCTGTGAGCCAGGCGCAAGGCCCAGAGCCAGTCGGCGGGCCGTACCGCCGATTGCCAGTCAGTGGGTGCGCCGCAAGCCACCATCCAGACCGAAACCTGCACGTCATGCCGCACCAAATCTGCCGCCGCGACCAAGCCGTCGCCGCCGTTGTTGCCGGGGCCGCACAGTACGCTCACCTGCCGCGCATGGGGGAAGCGAGCACGCACGAGGCGGCTGATGGCGTCTCCAGCGCGTTGCATCAGGCTGTGCGGCGGCAAATCGGATGCTGCGTCGCGTTCGATGCGTCGTAATGTGGCTGTGTCCCAGACCGGCAGCGAGCCACCCGGTTGCACGTTCGTCATGCGACGCATCATGGCGTTCAGACCTCACATCAGACCAAGGGCGCCGGCAACTGCGCCACCCAGCAAGAGCCAGAGTGGGTTGATGCGCGTCCACAGGTTCAGAGCGACCACCACGGCAACGATGCATCCTTCCAGCAAGGCATGAACGTTTTGCGCCGCCAGCAGCCAGCCGGAAGACAGCAGCAAACCCACGGTGATGGGCGCCAGGCCATCGTGGATGGCCCGGATCCAGCGGTGTTCGGGGTTGTTGCTGCTGTAGCGAAAGTAGGCCAGGGTGATGAGCGTGGATGGCAGGATCAGTCCGATGGCGCCAGCCAGTGCGCCGATCAGTCCGGCAA
>JAKANU010000077.1 GCA_021812315.1 Pseudomonadota bacterium | reverse complement strand
AGCTACCACGGTGTGGCGCTCAACGTCGCCATGGACCTGCAACCCTACGCGCGTATCAACCCCTGCGGCTACGCCGCCCTGCAGACGGTGGACCTTTCTACAATCGGCGTGCAGGTGGGCTGGGACCACGCGGCACGCGTGCTGAGCGACAAGCTCGTGACCTACCTGGCGCCCTGAGCGCCCTACCCCGGACCGACACCGATGAGCAGCCCCGACATCCGGCGCGACGCGCCCAGCCCCGCACCCTACGACCCCACGGCCAAGCAGAAGTCGGCCGCCAAGCTCGCGCGCATTCCGGTTAAGGTGGTGCCCGGCGTGGCGCTCAAGAAACCCGACTGGATCCGCGTCAAGGCGGGCTCGCCGAGCACGCGCTTTTACGAGATCAAAAACATCCTGCGCACCAACAAGCTCGTCACCGTGTGCGAAGAGGCCAGCTGCCCCAACATCGGCGAGTGCTTCGGGCACGGCACAGCCACCTTCATGATCATGGGCGACAAATGCACACGCCGCTGCCCGTTCTGCGACGTGGGACACGGCCGTCCCGACCCGCTCGACGCGCAGGAGCCGGAGAATCTGGCGCGCACCATCGCCCAGCTCCAACTGCAGTACGTGGTCATCACCAGCGTGGACCGCGACGACCTGCGCGACGGCGGGGCCGCGCATTTCGTGGCCTGCATCGAGCGCGTGCGCGCCCTCTCGCCGCAGACGCGCATCGAAGTGCTGGTGCCCGACTTTCGGGGCCGCGACGACCGCGCCCTGGACATCCTCAAGGCCGCCCCGCCTGACGTGATGAACCACAACCTGGAGACCGTGCCGCGCCTGTACCGCCAGGCACGCCCGGGCTCGGACTACGCCTTCAGCCTGAACCTGCTCAAGAAATTCAAGGCGCAGTTCCCCGATGTACCCACCAAGAGCGGCCTCATGGTCGGCCTGGGCGAGACCGACGACGAGATCCTGCAGGTGATGCGCGACATGCGCGCGCACGGCATCGAGATGCTCACCATCGGCCAGTACCTCGCGCCCTCGAGCGCGCACCTGACGGTGCAGCGCTATGTGCACCCCGACACCTTCAAGATGTTCGAGACGCAGGCCTACCAGATGGGCTTTCGGCACGCCGCCGTGGGCGCCCTGGTGCGCTCGAGCTACCACGCCGACGCGCAGGCGCAGCACGCGCTCGGCCGATGAAGGCCAAGCTGTACGCGCTCGCCGCGGTGGCGCTGTGGGCATCACTGGCCACGCTGGGTGTGGCGCTCAGGCATGTACCACCTTTCCTGCTCACGGGCATTGCCCTGGCCGTTGGCAGCGTGCTGTCCTGGCCCTTTGTGTTGACGGATCGCACGCAGTGGCGTATCACGCCTGGGGTCTTGGCCCTGGGCACGCTTACACTGTTCGGTTTCCACTTCTTTCTGTTTATCGGCTTGCGCCTGGCCTCGGCGGTCGAGGTCAATCTGGTCAACTACCTCTGGCCGCTGCTGATCGTGGTCCTTGCGCCGCTGTACGTGCGCTCGGTGCGCTTGCGCGGCATTCATCTGGTGGCCGCTGCGCTGGGCTTTACCGGCGCCATCATCGCCATTTTGGGTGGCCGTGGCAGCAGCGCGGCGTCACCGGCCCAGTCCACCTGGACATCGTGGATGGGTTACCTTCTGGCGCTTGGCTCGGCGTTTATCTGGGCCAACTACTCGCTGCAAACCAAGCGCCTTGAATTGGCGGGCAAAAGCTTCCCAACCGCGGCCATCGGCCTCTTTGGGCTGCTCTCTGGCCTGCTCTCCGTGCTGTGCCACGTGGCGCTCGAGGCGCCGGTCCACTTGAGTGCAAGGGATTGGCTGCTGCTGCTTGCGATGGGTCTGGGACCCCTGGGCGCGGCATTTTTCCTGTGGGACAAGGCGCTGAAGTTGGGCGATGTGCGCCATGTTGGCGTCCTGAGCTACATAACACCGCTGGCCTCGACCGTGTTGCTGATGGCAGTCACCGCCCGCACACCAAGCTGGAGCATCGGGCTGGCCGCAGCCATGATCATTGGCGCGGCCCTGTTGGGTACGCGCCGCGGCTGAACCACGCGCGGTGCAACAGTTCGCAACAGCGCGAACCGGTCCCTTCATTCAGTACACAATGCAGCCATGATCGAACTCCGGGACATTGAGGCCGCCGCCGCTCGTCTGCAAGGCCAGTTGCTGCGCACACCGTGCGTGGCGTCGCGCACCCTGTCCGAGATCACCGGCGCGCAGGTCTTCCTCAAGTTTGAAAACCTGCAATTCACCGCCTCATTCAAGGAACGCGGCGCCTGCAATAAACTCGCCCAGCTCACCGAGCAGGAACGCGCGCGTGGCGTGATTGCCATGAGTGCGGGCAACCATGCGCAGGGCGTGGCCTACCATGCGCAGCAATTGGGCTTGCGCGCCGTGATCGTGATGCCGCGCTTCACGCCGGGCGTGAAAGTGGAGCGCACGCGCGGCTTCGGCGCGGAAATCGTGCTGCATGGCGACACTCTCGAAGAAGCCCGTGCTCACGCTCTGCATTTGGCCGAGCAGCGCCAACTGGTCTTTGTTCACCCCTATGACGACGCCGAGATCGTGGCCGGTCAGGGGACGGTCGCGCTGGAGATGCTCGAGGAAGTGCCGGACCTTGACACCCTCGTGGTTGCCGTGGGCGGTGGCGGCCTCGTCGCCGGCATGGCAACGGCAGCCACGGCGCTGCGGCCGGGCATCGAGATTGTTGGCGTACAGACGGCGCGCTTCCCGGCCATGGTCAATGCCATCTTGGGCACGCGACACCCGCAAGGCTCGAGCAGCATCGCCGAAGGCATCGCTGTGGGTACGCCCGGAAAGATCCCTCAGACGATCATCGCAGCCTTGGGGCTTGATCTGGTGCTGGTCGAAGAGGGTGACATTGAGCAAGCCATCGTTCTCCTGCTCGAAGTCGAAAAGACCCTGGTCGAGGGCGCCGGCGCTGCCGGGCTGGCGGCGCTGATCAAATACCCCGAGCGATTCCGTGGCAAGCGCGTTGGCCTGGTGCTATGTGGCGGCAATATCGACCCGCTGCTGCTGGCGTCCATCATCGAACGCGGCATGGTGCGCGCCGGACGTCTGGCCCGGATTCGGGTCAGTGCGCGCGACGTGCCGGGCACGCTGGCGACCATTACAGCCACAGTCGCGGCAGCGGGAGCGAACATCGATGAAGTGCATCACCAGCGTGCCTTCACGATGCTTGCGGCGCAGAACGTTGAGGTCGAGTTGGTGATCCAGACGCGCGGTCCGCAACACATCGCTGACGTCCTGGCACGCCTGCTTGAAGTCGGGCTGGAAGCGCAGGTCGTGCGCTGATCGCAGCGAATCGGTAAAATTCACGAACTTGCGAATCAAAAAGCCCTGAGGAATTGCCATGTCCAGCCCTGCGCCCGCCACGCCGACTTCAGAAGTTGATCCGGTCGAGGACGTCGTCACCGTCATACCCCTCGTCTTGCCCATCGCCGGTGCCGTGTTGATGTTCCTGCTGGCCTTTATCGCGGTATCCATGGCCTGAGGCCGTTGTCCACATGCGCGCGCCGGGCATGCCGGGCTCGCGCTTTGCGCCCGAGGTCGGCCGATGAAGATTCAGCTGCTCTCCGATCTGCACCTTGAAGCTCACCCCAATTGGGTCGCTGCACCGGCGCCCGGCGCGGACCTGTTGGTGCTCGCTGGCGACATCGGTTCCTACCAGGCAGGCTCGCTGCTGGCCGACGACGATTTCGGGCTGGCCCGTTTTTCCAGGCAAGCGGGCTGGCCGGTTCCGGCGCTGTTTGTTCCGGGCAATCATGAGTACGACACGCTGGACTTTGACGCGACCCACGAGCGATTGCGCCAGACTTGCGAGCGCCTAGGCATCGTCTGGCTGGAACGTGAAGTCTTCACTTGCACTGACCGGTTTGGCCAGCCGTTTCGCTTTGTCGGCTCCACCCTGTGGAGTGACTTTGATGCGCTCGGCCCGTCACGCGCCTTGGCCAATGACCCCACGATCAACTTGCTGGCGCAACAGTTGAAGGCACGCGAAAAGGCCTTTCGTGCCGCCAACTTCTATCTGCGAAAGGCCGGCATCACACGCTACGGCCTGCCCTTTCTGGCCGAGCCGGTGCGCGAGCACTCACTGGTCTGTCAGGAATGGCTGACACGCGCCCTGCACGAGCCGTTTGACGGCACGACGGTTGTCGTGACGCACTTTGCGCCCAGTCTACAAAGTGCCGACCCGCGCTATGGCCATACGCCGGGCACGGCGGGCTTTTGCAACGCGCTGGCGCATCTCCTGCCCTACGCCAAACTCTGGCTGCATGGTCACCTGCACGCGCCAAGCGACTACGTCGAAGCCGGGTGCAGGGTGGTGGCCAACCCGCTGGGTTACGCGAGGAAGGGCGAGCAGGGAACGTTTGATCCGCAGTTGTGCGTAAGTTTGTCGGAGCCCGTGTAGTCTTGACTACACTGTGGCCCTGACCAAGGAGTTCAACGTGAAGATTCTTCTCGCCGTCGATGGCAGCGCCTACACCAGGAAAATGCTGGCGTACCTGACCACTCATGAAGATCTGTTCGCCACGCACAATGTTTACACTGTCCTGACGGTGCAGCCCGCGTTGCCGCCGCGGGCACGAGCGAGCCTGGGCAAGGAAATAGTCGACAGCTACTATGCCGAAGAAGTCGACAAGGTGCTCACGCCGGTCTCCAAATTTTTACAGCGCCACGGCATCGACGCCAAGAGCAGCTGGAAGATCGGCCCAGCCGGCGAATGCATCGCCAAGCTCGCTGAGACCGGCAAGTTCGACCTGCTCGTCATGGGCTCGCACGGTCACGGATCGCTGGTCAGTCTGGTGATGGGTTCGGTCGCCACCAAAGTGCTGTCGAGCTGCAAGGTGCCGGTGCTGCTGATTCGTTAGCGCGATGCCATGCCGGAGATCACCGGCAGGCCGGCCCTTTGCCAGGCAATCATGCCCCCCTCGATATTGGTAGTTGCAGTGAAACCGGCCTTGAGCAGCACCTTTTGCGCGTGCGCAGAGCGATTGCCAGAACGGCAGATCAAAGCCACAGGCTTGTCCTTGTACTGGCTGATCTCCGCCAGCCGTTGATCGAGTTCGCCTAATGGAATCAGCACGCTTCCTGGGGCGTGGCCCTGAGCGTATTCCTGCGGCTCACGCACATCGAGCAACAATGCTCCGCTACTTTGCATGGCGGCTCCCCCTTTGACATCAATAACAGTTGGTGTGGTGTTGCCCGCCTGCGCCGCAGCAATACCGCCCAGCAGCAACAGGGCGCCGATGGACACGAATCTTGCTAATTTCGATTTCAAAATTCACCTCTGACTTACCATAAACCGCCAAGGATAAAGGCTCCGCGCAATTGGCACGGTAACCCCAACGACAGTCAGGTCAAGGAAGCTGCAGCCGCCGCGGTCAAGGCATGAGTCAGTGCATCGAGCACCACCGAGTCCAGATTCCAGCAGTGCCAGAACAGCGCCACTGGCAACGCATGCCCAGGGGCGACATTGACCATGCGAGCATCCTGCAGGTAGTGCAGTACCTGCATTTCGGGCACCACGCTGACCCCCCAACCCGCCAGCACGGCACGCACCTGGCCCTCGGAGCTCGGTACATAAAGTTGGCTCAGACTGACCTTCTTCAGGCGAAAGGCCCGGCTGATGAACTCGGATTGCAAATCGTCCTTGCGATTGAAGGCCACGAAAGGCACGCTGCGAAAATTGTGCGGCGACAAACCCTGCGGCAAACGCTCTGCGGCAAAAGCCGCTTCGGCCACTGCCACATAGCGCATGGCACCCAGCGGCACCATCTTGCAACTGCGCAAGGCCTGGCTGAGCGTTGTCACACAACCCAGCACCTGGCCTTCGCGCAGCCACTCAATGGTGAAATCCTGATCATCGGTGATGATCTCCAGGCCCAGGCCCTGTGTTGCCAGTCGCGTCAATGCAGGCAATGCCCAGGTGGCGATGCTGTCGGCGTTGATGGCAATGGAAATGCGCTCCTCGTCACTGCCGCGACCTGCGACCCCGGGCGCGAGGTCTTTCAAATCGCGCTCCAGATCGGCACGCAGCAGGCGCATTTGCATGGCGTGCTTGAGCAGCAGGCGTCCGGCTGAAGTGGGACGCAAGGGGCGGCTGCGCACGATCAGGACGGTGCCGACCTGAACTTCGAGCGAACGCAAGCGCTGCGATACCGCCGATTGGGTGATTGAGAGGCGCACCGCGGCGCGCTCAAAACCGCCTTCTTCGACGATCGCGGCCAGACACTCCAGCGCGTTCGGGTCAAAGGTGCTCATAGAAGCAAGTCTGATGAAAGTTAATAAACATACGGTTTCGCTTCTATTATTTCATGTACAGGTGCAAAAGGGATATGCTGAACACCGGTGGAATTTGCCTGCTGATGGAGGTCTGCATGCACCAAGTCCGCGCACCCGCAGTTGCCGGGGCCTTCTATCCAAGGCTTCAATCAACGCTGTCAAAAGACGTCGCGGCGTTGCTGGCACGAGCGAGAACCTGTGTCGACACGACCGCCGCTGTGCCCAAAGCAATCATCGTCCCGCACGCTGGCTACATCTACTCCGGCGCCACCGCAGCCCTGGCCTACGCACTCGTGTCATGCGCACGAACCCGCATCCGGCGCGTGGTTCTGCTGGGACCGACGCATCGGGTAGGAATCAGGGGCTTGGCCTTGCCGGGTGCCAATTTCTTCGCCACGCCGCTCGGTGAGATCGAGATCGATCAAGACCTGGTTGCCACCGCACTCGCTCTGCCTCAGATCGTCGTCAGCCCGGCGGCACATGCGCAGGAGCATTCGCTCGAAGTGCAATTGCCGTTTTTGCAGAGCGTGCTCGATGATTTCAAGCTGTTGCCGCTGGCCGTTGGCGACGCGTCAACCGCCGAGGTGGCCCAGACCCTGGAAGCGCTTTGGGGTGGTGAGGAGACGCTGATTGTGATCAGCTCGGACCTCTCGCATTTCCTGCCGTACCGCAACGCGCAAGCCGTTGACGACGCGACAGTGCAAACCATTTTGGCCCTGGGCGACGAGATCACGCATGAACAAGCCTGCGGCGCGACGCCGATCAACGGATTGCTCGAGTGTGCACGCCGCCTTCATCTGGAGCCCGAGCTGCTTGGGCTTTGCAACTCGGGTGACAGCGTCGGAGACAGGTGCCGCGTCGTTGGCTACGCGGCGCTTGCATTCGCGCCCGCCGATGATCGTGGCGCCACCTTGCTGCCCATTGCCAGAGCCGCCATATCCACGGCGCTTGGCCGGCCGCTGCACGCGCCTGAAGACGCGCCCTGGCTGCAAGAGCCCGGCGCGTGCTTCGTCACGCTCACGCAGCACGGGCAACTGCGTGGCTGCATCGGCACGCTGCAAGCGCATCGCGCGCTGCGCGACGACGTCAAAGCCAATGCCGTGGCGGCGGCCCTGCGCGACCCGCGCTTTGACCCGTTGCTGGCGACCGAGCTGGAACGCACCCGCATCGAAGTGTCCTTGTTGTCGGCGCCGCAGGCGATGGATTTTGATACCGAGGCGCAGGCTTTGGCACAACTGCAACCGGGCATCGACGGCGTCGTGTTCGAGTTCGGGCACTACCGCAGCACCTTCTTGCCACAGGTGTGGGAACAATTGCCGGGCGCGACCGAGTTCATGGCTCAGCTCAAACGCAAGGCCGGTCTGGCGCCTGATTTTTGGGACAAGGGCGTGCGGTTGCAGCGCTACACGGTGCGCATCTGGCACGAGCCGCCGACCCCGTAATGCAGGCCTCGTCCTACGTCGCCCGCTACTGGCATCGGAGCGACGACGCCCGCATCCAGTGTGACCTGTGTCCGCGCGACTGCAAGCTCCACGATGGACAGCGCGGCGCCTGCTTTGTGCGCATGCGCCAGGGGGAACAATTGATCCTGAGCACCTACGGGCGCTCGTCGGGCTTTTGCATTGACCCGATCGAAAAGAAGCCGCTCAACCATTTCTACCCCGGCAGCAGCGTTCTGTCGTTTGGCACGGCGGGGTGCAATCTGGCGTGCAAGTTCTGCCAGAACTGGGACATCAGCAAATCGCGCGACATGGACCGCCTGATGGACCAGGCCGATGCACCGACCATCGCAAACGCAGCGCACGAACACGGCTGCAAGAGTGTCGCCTTTACCTATAACGACCCGGTGATCTTTGCCGAATATGCGATGGACGTGGCCGACGCCTGCCACGCGCTTGGCGTGCAGACGGTGGCCGTGACCGCGGGCTACATCCATGCCCCAGCGCGACGTGATTTTTTCGCCAGGATGGATGCTGCCAACGTGGACCTGAAAGCGTTCAGCGAGAACTTCTATTTCAAGCTCACCGGCTCGCATCTGCAGCCCGTGCTCGAAACGCTGGTCTACCTTAGGCGCGAGACTGGCGTATGGCTGGAGATCACCACGCTGTTGATTCCGGGCCAGAATGACTCCGCCGCCGAAATCACGGCCATGTGCCGCTGGATCGTCGACGAACTCGGACCCGATGTTCCCTTGCACTTCTCGGCGTTCCACCCGGACCACAAGATGCGCGATGTGCCCGCCACGCCCACGGCCACGCTGATTCAGGCGCGCGACATCGCACGGGAGCGGGGGTTGCATTTTGTCTACACCGGCAACGTGCACCACGCGCAAGGCGACACCACGTTTTGCGCGCACTGTGGCGCGCCACTGATTGTGCGAGACTGGCACCAGATGAAGCAATACCGGCTCACCCCTGAGGGCAACTGCCGGGACTGCGGCAATCGTCTGGCCGGGCACTTTGACGCGCAAGTTGGCAGCTTCGGGCGTCAGCGCATACCCGTTAAGCTTGGTGCTGCGCAGCGCCGTGGCCTGTGAGCAGATGTTTGGGCATGTGTCTTCCGTTTAGGCGATGGCGTGCGGCAACGCCGCACGATACTGTTAGCGCTGACTTGATTCCAATTGCTATCAACTTCGTAGCAGATCAGCCCTTGTGCGCTTGCCGCAGGCATTCGTGAAATGCACGCGTCACTCTTGACGGTTGCGGCGCGCGTCGCACGATGCTGAAGAAACCGCACGAGTAGTGAAACAGCTTGGGCTTGACCGCGCGCATCTGGCCAGCGAGCACAAAGGCTTGCGCGTAATGGTCTGGCAAGAACCCCAGATAGTTGCCCGAGAGGATCAGCGTGGCAATCGACTCCTGGTCGTACCCCGTGGCCTTGCGCGTCAGGCGCCGCTGCTGGCTGATTTCCATGTTGGGCGAGTGATAGCCCAGGCCGGCAAAATCGTAGGCGCGCAAATCGTTCCAGCCGCCGGGTTCGCGCGCACCGTGGCCGACCTTGAACAGGACGTGTTGCGCGCCGCAGTACAGGTACATGGTCTCGTCAAAAAGTTTGTCGTAGACCAGCGTCTGCGAGCTGCGATGGCCCGGAATCACGCCGACCTGGAACTGCCCGTCGATGACGCCGCGCTCGATGGCGTTCAGGGGTGCGACAAACAAATGCAGGTTCACCTCCGGTGCCAGTTCGATGAAGCTCGCGATGGCCGTGCCAATGTGCGCTTGCGGGTTGCTGGCGGTCTTGTCAAAGATAGCGATGTTGAGCTGCCCTCCCATGCGCCGATGGATTTCATCAACACTGCCACGAAACGCTTCCACGCCCGCGAGCAGACGCAGCGTTTCGGTATAGATCTGCTGGCCCTCCACGGTCAGGGCAAAGCCGGCCCGGCCACGGCGGCACAGCGTGAGCCCAAGGCGGGTTTCAAGGTCCTTGACGTGGCGGCTCACGGTGGAGGTGCCAATATTGAGCTCGAGCTCGGCGGCGGCCATACCGCCGCACTCGACCACGCTCTTGAACACGCGCAGCAAGCGGATGTCCATATCGCTCAACTGGCCCAGTGCGGGGCGGCTCTTTACTTGCATAAATCTGCAACTTAATAGTGATACTTATACTATTGCAAGAGTAACAGAAAGCGGGAAGAATCGCCTCATCGCAATTCCCGCTCAGGAGATACCATGGACATGAAAGCCGCCCCACAGTCGGCCGCGCCGCGCCTTGACGCTGCCTGGCTCGACGCGCACTGGATGCCGTACACCGGCAACCGTGACTTCAAAGCCAACCCGCGCATGATGGCCAGCGCCAAGGGTTGCTACTACACCGACGTGCACGGCAAGCAGATTTTTGACGCCCTCTCCGGGCTTTGGTGCTGCGGCCTGGGTCACGGGCGCACCGAAATTACCGAGGCGGCTGCCAAGCAGATCGCCACGCTGGACTACTCGCCAGCGTTTCAGTATGGGCATCCGCTGTCGTTTGCGCTGGCCAACAAGCTCAAGGAGCTGACGCCTGCTGGACTGGACTATGTGTTCTTTACCGGCTCCGGATCAGAGTCGGCCGACACGTCGCTGAAGATGGCCCGCGCTTACTGGCGCGCCAAGGGTCAGGGCAGCAAGAGCTTGTTGATCGGCCGCGAAAAGGGCTACCACGGCGTGAACTTCGGCGGCATCTCGGTCGGCGGCATTGGCGCGAACCGAAAGACCTTTGGTCAGGGCGTTGCCGCAGACCACCTGCCACACACGCAACCACCGGCGGGGTGGTTTTTCCGTGGCATGCCCGACAAGGGTGCGGAGCTTGCCGACGACCTGCTCAAGCTCGTTGCGCTGCACGACGCGAGCAACATCGCCGCCGTGATTGTCGAGCCGATGTCGGGTTCGGCCGGTGTGGTGATTCCGCCCAAGGGCTACCTGAAGCGCCTGCGCGACATCTGCACGGCCAACAATATCCTGCTGATTTTTGATGAGGTCATTACCGGCTTTGGCCGCATGGGCGCATACACCGGCGCCGAGGCTTTTGGCGTGACGCCCGACATCATGAACGTGGCCAAGCAGATTACCAATGGCTCGCTGCCGCTGGGCGCGGTGCTGGCCAAGAAGGAGATTTACGACACCTTCATGGCGCAAGGCGGTCCCGACTACATGCTCGAATTCGC
>JAKANU010000423.1 GCA_021812315.1 Pseudomonadota bacterium | reverse complement strand
TTAGCCTGGAAGCTTCCGCTGGACAGGTCTCCGCGCCTTCGGGGTCGCGCCATGGCTCGCTCTGGCATGTCGGACTCACCCCCTTCGCGCGCTGGTGGTTCACCGACCGCAGCGGCGTTGAGGTGGGGATCGGAGCCAACCTGTTTTCAGGAACCCGCATCGGCGACAAGACCATCTCCACGGCCTTCCAGTTCGGCGACTCGATCGGCGTCTTCCACCGCTTTGCCAACACGCCGTGGACCTTGGGGCTGCGCCTGACCCACTACTCGAACGCCAACATCAAAGAGCCGAACCCCGGCCAAGACTACATCCAACTGCGCGCCAGCTATGACTTCAACTGAGACCGACCACGCATCCCACGGCAGCGACGAGCGCGTGCTCTCCGGCATGCGCCCGACAGGCGCCCTGCACCTCGGGCACTACCACGGCGCGTTGAAAAACTGGGTGCGGCTGCAAGACGAACACGCCTGCTATTTCTTCGTGGCCGACTGGCACGCGCTGACGACGCACTACGAATCGCCCGAAGTGGTGGCCGCCAACACCCACGACATGGTCATCGACTGGCTCGCTGCGGGCGTGGACCCGGACAAGGCCACACTGTTCGTACAAAGCCGGGTGCTGGAGCACGCCGAACTCTTTCTCCTGCTGGCCATGGGTACGCCGCTGGCCTGGCTGGAGCGGGTGCCCACCTACAAGGACCAGATTGCCAATCTCAAGGACAAGGATCTGCTGACCTACGGCTTCCTCGGCTACCCCTTGCTGCAGGCAGCCGACATCCTGGTCTACCAGGCCCGCTACGTGCCGGTGGGCGCCGACCAGGTTCCCCACATCGAGATGAGCCGGGAAATCGCCCGGCGCTTCAACGCCCTGTATGGCAAGGATCCACAGATCGAGGCCCAGGCCAAGGCCGCGGCGGCCAAGCTGACGGACGCGCAGCGTCTGCAGCTGCTCGCCCTGCGCCGCGAGGCGGATCAGGACGGCCTGGTCGAGAAGCGCGACGAAGCGCGCGCGCTCATCGCCGCGAGCAAGCTCGCCCGCGTCGAGAAGGACGCCCTGCGTGCGCAGATCGACGGCGGACGACGCACCATCCTGCGCGAGCCCGAGGCCCTGCTCACGCCCGAGTCCAAGCTGCCCGGCCTGGATGGGCGCAAGATGTCGAAGAGCTATGGCAACGCCATCGCCATCCGCGAAGATCGGGCCAGCGTCGAGCAGAAGGTCAAGCGCATGCCCACCGACCCGGCGCGCGTGAAACGCACCGATCCCGGCAATCCCGAGCGCTGCCCGGTCTGGCAATTCCACCTCGCCTACACCGATGAGGCCACGCGCGCATGGGTCCAGAAGGGCTGCACCACGGCCGGCATCGGTTGCCTGGAATGCAAGCAGCCTGTCATCGACGCCATCCTGCGCGAGCAGCAGCCCATGCTGGAGCGCGCGCAACCCTACCTCGATCAGCCCGGACTGGTACGCGACATCCTGGACGCGGGCTGCGACAAGGCCGGGGCGGCGGCGCGCGAGACCATGCGCACCGTGCGCGAAGTCATGGGCCTGCGTTGATCGCTATTTGGCGCGCGATGCCCGACGCCGGGCGCGCCATCGCGCCAACACGGCAAACGCCACGACAAGGCCCACCAGGATCAGAAGCCCGATCTCGACACGCTGGATCTGCGAGGACAGGCCCGACAGCGCGCGGCCGAATCCCCAGCCCAGCCCGGCGATCAGCGGAGCCCACAACAGGGCGCCAATGGCATTGAACAGCGCAAAACGCCACGGCGGCACCCCGGCAGCGCCGATGATGATGGGCCCGGCGACCCTCAAGCCATACAAAAAACGCACGCCGACGATGGCCCAGTGCGGATAGCGCCGCAACAGATCCGCCACGCGGGGAAATTGCGCCGCCAGCCGAGGAAAGCGCGCAAGCAGGCGTACTCCCCACAGGCGGCCGATCCAGTAGAAGCTCTGATCCCCTGCGGTCGCCGCAGCGGCTGCCACGGTAACCACCAGCCACCAGTCGAGCAAGCCCCCGTGCGCCGCGTAGCCTGCCGCCAGAAGCACGGTCTCGCCCTCGGCAAAGGCGCCGATGGCGACTGCCGCATAACCCCATTCCTGGATCCACTGCTCGACCAAGCAAGGCCTCCGTTCGAACCGACCACGTTCTATAACGTGCCCACGCATGATGGCATGCATTTGCGGCATGCATAAAAAGACCGGCCATCGGCCGGTCTTTGAACCAAGCGCGCCTCAGGCACGCCCAAGTCGCACGCCCAAGTCGTGTTTACAGCGGGCGAATCTGCGAAGCCTGGGGGCCCTTGGGGCCTTGCTTCACGGTGAATTCCACGCGCTGATTTTCTTGCAGGGTACGGAAACCCTTGGATTGGATTTCGCTGAAGTGGGCGAACAGATCTTCGCCGCCCTCGTCGGGTTTGATGAAACCGAAACCCTTGCTTTCATTGAACCATTTCACGATGCCGGTGGGCATAATCATCCTTTCGAATCTTGAACATTAAGAAGAATGCAAATCTTCAACAAGCCCAGCCGGT
>JAKANU010000422.1 GCA_021812315.1 Pseudomonadota bacterium | reverse complement strand
GCAAAGCGGCGCCGGCCTGCTGTTCATCGAGGCCACCGCGGTCGAAGCCATCGGCCGCATCACCCCCGGTTGTCTGGGGCTGTATTCAGCCGACAACGTAGCGGCGCTGCGCGCCGTGCTCGACGAGGTGCGCAGCTTCAGCGACATGCCCATCGGCATTCAACTCGGGCACGCGGGGCGCAAGGCATCGAGCGCGCGCCCCTGGGACGGCGGTCAACTCCTACCGGCTTCGCAAGGCGGCTGGCCCACCGTGGCCCCTTCCGCCGTGCCACATGGCGCGCAGGAGGCTGCACCGCAAGCGCTGGACGCCAGCGGCCTGGAGCGCATCCGCAACGCCTTCGTCCAAGCCGCGCGACACGCCGCCAGCCTGGGCCTGCAAGCGGTGGAGCTGCACTGCGCGCACGGCTATCTGCTGCACCAGTTTTTGTCGCCGCTGTCCAATCAGCGCGACGACGGCTACGGCGGCAGCCTGACCCGGCGCATGCGCTATCCGCTGGAAGTGTTCGATGCCGTGCGCGCCGCCTTGCCCGCGAGCATTCCGCTGGGCGTGCGGGTCTCGGCAACCGACTGGGTGGAGGGCGGCTGGGATCTGGAGCAAACCCTTGCCTTCGCGCAAGCGCTCAAGGCGCGAGGTTGCGACTGGATCGACGTGTCTTCCGGCGGTTTGTCCCCCAAGCAGCAAATCCCCATCGGCCCCGGCTATCAGGTGCCATTGGCTCAGGCGGTGCGAGAGGCGACCGGGCTGCCCACAATGGCCGTCGGCCTCATTACCGAGGCGCAGCAAGCCGAAGCCATCGTGGCTGAAGGCCGGGCCGATCTGGTCGCGCTGGCCCGCGCCCTGCTGTGGAATCCGCATTGGCCCTGGCACGCCGCAGCCGCCTTGGGCGCGCAGGTCAAGGTACCGCCGCAATACTGGCGCAGCGAGCCGCGGGACGCCCGCGGCGTGTTTGCCAACGCCGCCATCGGCCAACGCTGAGCAGCGGCCTCGCCTTTGGCGCCCGCGACGGCAGCCCGTCTGCGTCAAATCAAATGAAACCGCGCCGACAGACACAGACCCCGGCGCGGATCAACGGTCCGGCCCAGCGAACGCAATCCGCGTAAACCCTGAATTTCTGCGCCTTGCGGGCCGTTTGTGACCCCAGTCACTCACACATAGATAAACCTGCAAGTCTCAATTTGCAATTTGCGGTAGATCAAATCCCTACTGAGCTCCTCTCTCGATACTCCTACCAGTAACAAAGTGTTGTCTTTTGCAACATTGCGGTGCAGGTCGCACCGAGACTAGGAGTCGAGATGGATTGGGTCGGGCTTTATCCCACTTGGTATGAACCGGGTGTGGGCAGTGGCTGGGTCGTCGGCATCATGGCCACCATTCATGTGCTGGCTTCGCACACTTCGGTGGGCGCGGCCATTTTGTTTGCCTATCTGGCGGTGCTCGCCTACCGGCGCAATCAGCCGCAGTTGCTGGATTACATCCGCAAATACGGCATGTTCCTGCTGGTGTTCTCATATGTCATCGGCTCGATCACCGGGCCGGGCATCTGGTTCACCACCACCGTGGCCAGTCCGCGCGGCATTTCGGCGCTGATTCACAGCTTTGTGTGGAAATGGGCCACCGAATGGGTGTTTTTCGTCATCGAGGTGGTCGGCGTCTATCTGGTGATCTACTTGGTCGGCCGGGTCGATCAGCGCACGCATATGCGCATCGCCGTGATCTTCGGCATGGCGTCTTACACCACCATGCTCATCATCCTGGGCATCCTGTCGTTCATGATGGTGCCGGGCAAGGAGGTCTGGTTCACTGAAGGGGGCTACCTCAACGGCTTCTACGGCAGCAACACCTTCGCCCAGCTCGCCATGCGCACCGCGTTCATGTTCACCATGACGGCGGTGGTCGGCGGCATCGTCGCGGCGCGTATCACCGATCCGGCGTTCAAGCGTGAGATTTCGCGCAAGCTGGCCTGGCTGGGCATCGTGTCGTCGATCACCGGCGCGGCGCTGTTCCAGTGGTATATCCGCACCCTGCCGGAAACCGCGCATCTGGTGATGGACAACCGCCTGCCGTCCTACTTCCAGCCCGCCATCATCACCGTGCTGCTGGGCATTCTGGCTTACTTCGTGATGACGCTGATTTCCTCGCGCACCCTGGTGGTGTGGGGGGCGTCGGTGGCCACCGTGAGCATTTTGCTGTTCGGGCTGTGGCCGGAGGAAGTGGCGCGCGAGTCCATCCGCAAGCCCTGGGTGGCCGGGCAGTACATCTATTCCAACCAGGTCGTCGGCCGCGATGTGCCGGGCATGAACATCAAGAGCGAAATTCCGCTGCTGGAGACGCACGGCTTTCTCAAGACGCAGGTGTTCGTTCCCAACGAGCTGCGCGTGGTCACGCCGGACAACATGCTCAAAGTGGGCGAGTCGCTGGCGCTGACGACCTGCTCCAACTGCCACTCGCTGAGCGATACCGGCATGCGACCACTGCATCGCTACTTCGGCGGCACGACCAACGTGACCGAGGTGGAAAACTACCTGCGCGGCGCGCTCTCCA
>JAKANU010000076.1 GCA_021812315.1 Pseudomonadota bacterium | reverse complement strand
GCGCGGCGCGCGCGGGCGCTGCGCCAACTCTTCGCGGACCTGATCGAGCATGTCCTGGCGCAACTCATCGTTGGCCATACTGAACTCCTGCCACCAGTCGGCCAGCACCACATCGATCTCACCAACATCGGCGCGCAGACGCATGAAGTCAAACGCAGCGCGAAAACGTGGCTGGTCGACCAGTCCGAGCGGCGCACTGCCCACGCGCTTGTCAAAGCGTGGTTGCATCATCCAGATCTCGCGCATGTCGGCGGCGAGCTTGCCGCGTCCCGATACATCGCCGATACGCGCGTTGAACACATCGTCGATCGCCTCCTGCAACGCCGGATGTGAATGCTGGCGCTGGTCCAGGCGGCGCGCCCAGCCATCACGCACATCGGCCCACAACACGCAGGCCAGAAGAAAGCTTGGTGCGACTGGCTTGCCTTCGGCCACGCGCCGATCGGTGTCGCGCAAGGCCGCTTCCACGAAGGCTTGCCCGGAGCGCTCGACCACCACGTCAAGCAGCGGATAGATGCCCGAAGCCATTCCGAGTGCCTTGAGTTGCGCGATCGATGCCAGCGCGTGACCGGTTTGCAGGAGCTTGAGCATCTCGTCAAACAGCCGACTTTGCGGCACATCGGCCAGGAGCTGGCGCGACCTGATCAGTGGCGCGGCGGTCTTGCCCTCGAGCGTGAAACCCAAACCATGAAGCTTGGCGCTGAAGCGAACGGCGCGGATGATGCGAACCGGATCTTCGCGGTAGCGCGTCGCCGGGTCGCCAATCATGCGGATGATGCGATTCTTGGCGTCGCGGATGCCATGGTGATAGTCGACCACAATCTGCGTCTCGGGGTCGTAGTACATGGCATTGATCGTGAAATCACGCCGCACCGCGTCTTCGTCCTGCGGACCCCAGACGTTGTCACGCAACACGCGCCCGCTGGAGTCGACCGCATGCTTCATGCTGGCAAGTTCATCGCGGCTGGTCTTCTCGTTGCCCGGCACTTGCTCGGCCGCAGCATGGTCCATGTAGGCACGAAAGGTCGAGACTTCAATGACTTCGTGCTCGCGTCCCCTTCCGTGCACGACGTGGACGATACGAAAACGCCGCCCGATGATGAAGGCGCGCCGGAACAAACCCTTGACCTGCTCCGGAGTCGCGTTGGTCGCCACATCAAAGTCCTTGGGCGCCAGGCCCACCATGAGATCACGCACGGCGCCACCGACGATGTAGGCCTCGAAGCCTGCGCCCTTGAGTGTGCGCACCACGCCCCGAGCCCTCGAATCGACCAGCGCCGGATCGATGCCGTGGCCCGAGACACCAACCTCCTGGCGCTTGCCCAGCGAGATCCTCTTGGCGCCGGCCGCGGCGGGTGCCTTGCCCAGCAGTTTTTGAATCAGTTTTTTAATCATACAGGTCGAGTATGCGCCATCCGCGCTGCCGCGCCAGCGCGCGCAGACGCTCATCGGCATTGGTGGCCACCGGATGCGTTACCCGTTCGAGCAGTGCCAGATCGTTGATGGAATCGGTATAGAAGGTGCTTTCGACGTCGGCCCATTGCAGATGGCGAGCAGCGAGCCACTGCGTCACGCGGATGAGCTTGCCGTCGTGGGACGATGGCACACCCTTGATTTCGCCGGTGATCCATGGCGTCGGCCCGGAGGCTTCGCGCTCGAGCTCGACGGCAATCAACTCCGCGACGCCAAACGCCTTCGCAATCGGCGCCGTGACAAATTCATTGGTGGCCGTCACGATCACCACCTCGTCACCTGCATCACGGTGCTCACGGACCAGCGCCAGGGCCTGAGGCGTGATGGCTGGTTCGATCACAGAGCTCATGAATTGGGCGTGTGCTGCTTCTGATTCGATAGCACCGTGGCGCCGGATCGCCTCTGTCGCAAAGCGGACGTAATCATGGATGTCCAGGCTGCCGGCCTTGTAATGGGCAAAAAACTCGTCGTTGCGGCGTCCGAACTCCACCGGGTCGGTCCAGCCGATGCGAGTCGTAAAGACGCCCCACGCGTAATCCGAATCGATCGGCAGCAAGGTGTGATCAAGGTCAAACAATGCAAGTTTCATCGGCTCAGGCGTTCTCCATCATGGCCTTGATCAGCGGAATCGTCACCGCACGCTTGCTTTGCAGGGCGTAGCCGTCGATCAGCTCGAGCAGTTCCATCAGGCTGCCCAGATCGCGGCTGAAGCGCGTGAGCATGAAATCCATCACCTCGTCACCCAGGAACACCCCGCGTGCATCGGCCGCCTGGCGCAGCACGGCCCGGCGCTCCGGATCGCTCAGCAGATGCAGCTCGAAAACATGCCCCCACCCGAATCGCGAGCGCAAATCCTCGCGCAGTGGCAGATCGGCAGGCGGCAGGAATCCGGCGGCGAGCAGCCCGAGTTGATGGGTCTGGGCGTTGACAAACCAGGCGAAGGCAGCCTGTTGTTGTGCCGTCGTGTACAAATGCACGTCGTCCATCAACAGCATCGACCAGGACTCGCTGAACTCCTGCGCTTCGGGCGTACCTGCATCCATCCAGCCGAAGTCTGCGCCCTGCTCCTGCACCGCCTGGCGCACCGCCTTGAGCAGATGGCTCTTGCCTGAGCCCTGGACGCCCCAAAGGTAGGTTGGCACGGGCGAGCGCCTGGCTGCACCGGCGAACCCGGTGGCGCCAACCCACACTTCGAGATGGCGCAGCGCGGCCTGGTTGGGACCGGCCACAAAGTTGCCCAGGGTCGGTCCGCTGGCCAACCCGATATCGAGTGCGATCTGCTTCATCGTCGGCCATCAACCCTGGTAGAGATTGCTAGCCATATAACTGGCGCGGATGCGGCGCATCGCCACCAGCAACACGGCGCTGGCGGGCAAGGCAATCAGCACCCCGACAAAGCCGAGAATCTGGCCAAACGCCAGCAGCGCAAAAATCACCGCCAGGGGATGCAGCCCGATGCGCTCGCCGACCAGGCGCGGCGTCAGGTACAAGCCTTCAATGATCTGCCCGAGACCGTAGACCACCGCTACCATCAGCAGGGCCCGGCCCGGACCGGCTGTGCTGGCAAATTCGAGGAATCCGGCCAAGGTGGCCAGAATCAGCCCCAGACCGAAGCCCACGTAGGGCACAAACATCGCCAGCCCGGTGAAGATCCCGATCGGCAGTGCCAGGTCAAGACCGAACAGGGCCAGCCCGCTGCTGTAGAAAACTGCCATCACCAGCATCACCAGGAGTTGGCCACGCAGGTATTGACCGAGCACCGCGTCGGCTTCGCTGGTAAAGGCGTCGTACGAACCGCGCAGGCGCGGCGGGACGAACTCCAGCACGCGCGCGACGATTGCACGCCAGTCCATCAGCAGGTAGAACAATGCCACCGGGATCATCACCGCGTTGCCGATGAGCGCAAACGCCACACTGCCACCGAGCTTGAGCGATTTCATTGCCGAGCCGAAAGCATCTTCAAAATTGGCGCTGAGGTATTTCAGGACAAATGACTTGATACTGGTCACGTCCATCGAAAAATTCACGCCAAACTGGGCAAAAAACGGTTTCAGCGAGGTGTTCAGATCATCGAGCAAGACCGGAACCTGCGCCCGCATCAGCGGCAGTTCCTTGGCCAGAATCGGCACCACCAGCAAGACGATGCCGAGCACGACCACCAGGAACAGGAGTTCGACCGCCAGTACCGCCAAGAAGCGCGGCAGGCGCCCGCGCCCCAGGCGTTGGCAGGCGTCGACCAGCGGCGTCAGCGCGTAAGCCAGTATCGCCGCCACGACAAAGGGCGTCAGCACCGGCGCGAGCAGCCACAGCACGAACCCGCTGGTCGTCGAGATCAGGACCCAGGCCGCGGCTTTCTTTTGAGTGGGAGTAAATTGCATGCAAATCGCCAGTCCAAGCCCTTAAAATCCGGACAAATTCTATCGGGATGAGTCAAGTCGCCTAAGACCGCCCACTGTACATCACCATGACCCTTCCCTCCCCCCTGTCCTACAAAGACGCCGGCGTCGACATTGACGCGGGTGACGCGCTGGTCGAACGCATCAAACCACTGGCCAAAAAAACCATGCGCGAGGGCGTGCTCGCCGGAATCGGCGGTTTTGGTGCCCTGTTCGAGGTACCCAAGCGTTACCAGGAGCCGGTGCTGGTCAGCGGCACCGACGGCGTGGGCACCAAACTCAAGCTCGCTTTCGAGTGGGGCATGCACGATACCGTGGGCATCGACCTGGTGGCCATGAGCGTAAACGACGTGCTGGTGCAAGGCGCCGAGCCGCTGTTTTTTCTCGATTATTTCGCCTGCGGCAAGCTCGACGTTCAGACCGCGGCGGCGGTGATCGGTGGCATCGCACGCGGCTGCGAACTCTCGGGCTGTGCGCTGATCGGTGGCGAAACGGCCGAGATGCCGGGCATGTACCCCGCCGGGGAATACGACCTGGCGGGCTTTTGCGTCGGCGCGGTCGAGAAGTCAAAAATCCTCAATGGCGCAGGCATTGGCGTCGGCGACGTGGTGCTGGGGCTGGCCTCCAGCGGCGCGCATTCCAATGGTTTCAGCCTGATCCGCAAGTGCCTCGAGCGCGCGGGGCACGAGCGGCCTGCCCGGCTCGACGGCAAGCCATTCAAGCAAGCACTCATGGAGCCGACACGCCTGTATGTCAAGAGCGTGCTGGCAGCCCTGGCCCTGCATCCGCTCAAGGGTCTGGCGCATATTACCGGCGGCGGGCTGCTGGAGAACCTGCCACGCATACTGCCCGACGGGCTGGCGGCGCATCTGGTGCGGGGCAGTTGGCCGCAAACCGAGTTGTTTGCCTGGCTGCAGGCCACCGCGGGCATTGACGACATCGAGATGAACCGCACCTTCAACAACGGCATCGGCATGGCCCTGGTTATTGACGCGGCGCAGGCGCATAACTGCGCACTGACCCTGCGCGCCCATGGTGAGACGGTATACGAAATTGGCGTCATCGCCGCGCGCGGCGCAGGCCCGGGAGTCGTCGTCAGCTAAGCAGCGCGGCGGGGCCCTCAGATGTCGGACCGCAAGCCCCTCCCCGCCGGCGTCTGGGCGCTGGGCTTTGTCAGCTTGCTGATGGATGTCTCCAGCGAGATGATCCATAGCCTGTTGCCGGTGTACATGGTCTCCGTCCTTGGCATCAGCGTCTTTGCTGTCGGCCTGATAGAGGGCGCAGCCGAAGCGACGGCCTTGATGGTCAAGGTGTTCTCCGGCGTTTTGAGCGATTACTGGGGCCGACGCAAACCGTTGGCCGTGCTGGGCTACGGCCTGGGCGCGCTGTCCAAGCCACTGTTTGCCCTGGCCAGCGGCGCTGGTCTGATAGTTGCGGCACGTCTGATTGACCGGGTTGGCAAAGGCATTCGGGGCGCACCTCGGGACGCGCTGGTGGCCGATATCACAGCGCCCGAACTGCGCGGGGCGGCGTTCGGACTGCGTCAGTCGCTCGACACCGTCGGCGCCTTCCTCGGACCGGCGCTGGCGGTGGGGCTGATGCTGCTGTGGGCCAACGATTTCCGGGCCGTGTTCTGGATCGCGACGATTCCGGCGTTCCTGTGCGTCGGCTTGCTGATCGCTGGTGTGCGCGAGCCCGTGCGTGGCACCGGAGAGCGGCGCAGCAACCCCATCAGCCGGATCAACCTGACACGTCTCGATGCCGGTTACTGGTGGGTGGTGGGCATGGGAGCGGTTTTTACCCTGGCGCGCTTCAGCGAAGCCTTTCTGGTACTGCGCGTGCAACAGGGCGGTCTCGGCCTGGCCTGGACACCGCTGGTGCTGATCGCCATGAACCTGATCTACGCCACCTGCGCCTACCCCTTTGGCAAACTGGCCGACAAGATGCCCCACACGACCCTGCTCGCCTACGGCTTGTTGTTGCTGATGGCTGCCGACGCCTTGCTGGCCTACGCGAATCATGGGGTGTGGGTCTGGGCCGGGATCGCCCTTTGGGGTCTGCATATGGCCATGACGCAAGGCTTGCTCGCGACCATGGTGGCAGCCAGCGCCCCGGCCGATCTGCGCGGCACGGCCTACGGCTTTTTCAATCTTGTCAGCGGACTGGCAATGTTGCTGGCCAGCGCGCTGGCGGGCCTGCTGTGGCAACAGTTTGGCGCTGCCCTTGCGTTCCTGGCGGGTCTGGCGTTTTGCCTCGCTGCACTGGCATTGCTGCTGCTCGGGGTTCGGCGCAACTCGCCATCTGCTATCAAATAAATAGCTGCATGTGCCCTGTTTCAGCGCTTTACAGCGCTATTTCCTGCCTATCTCAAGCTGCAGTTGCCGGTATCTTTGAAGATGTTCTCCGCCCAGCGCCACGGCCCTGGCCACCGCTTGGGCAGCCTGGCTGCGTCGCCCCGTCTCCAGCAGCGCTTGCGCCAGATTGTTCCAGGCATCGGCGAAATCCGGGTGCCGCAGGACCGCCTTGCGATAGGCTTTCACAGCCGCCTCGAGTTGGCCCAGAGCATAGGCCGTGTTGCCGACACCAAGCATGGCCGAGCGATCCCCAGGCCAGGCCCGCAACGCCGATGCGTAGGCGCCGCGGGCAGCGCGCGGGTCAACGCGTTCCAAAGCCGCCACGGCAGCTATGTAGGTTGCGGAGTCCGCGCTGGCCGGAAGGCGCTCGGGTGGCAAGGCCAGCATCGACCAGTACTGCGCACGCGCCCAGGTACGCTCGAAGGTGAACAGCGATATCTCCAGGCGCTCGGTCCGGCCCGAGCGCAGCAGCAGCAGGTTGCGCTCGCGGTCGTAGCCGATCACCACGGCGTAATGCCAGACCGGGTAGAACGAGAACGCCAGGTTCTGCAACACCAACACCGGATGCCCCGCTGCCACTTCGCGCAGCAGACTGCGCACGCTGGGCGCGAGCGGGTAGGCCAGCAGACCCTGACGCCGCGCGGCGGCCAGCATTTCGGCTTGCAGCGAGCCTTTGCGCGCCGGCACATAAACCTGCTCGACCAGCGCCTCGGGTTTCACATGCACGCCTGCGGCGTCTGCGACCATGGCCAGCGCGGCTGGACCGCACTCAAATTCCTCCTGGGGAAAGAATGCAACCTTGCTCAGTTCAACCTGCGCCGGCAGGTCCGCCGGCCACTGGCTGCTCAGAGCCGAAATTTGCGGCGTCGCGCAGCCGGCGCACAGCAGCACCCAAAGAAAAACCCCCGTCAGAACGGGGGCACGTGAGATCGGCCGCGAGTTGTTCACCGAACCGATCGGGTAAACGGAAAGACCTTCGTGAAACCCATGATGTCGGTGACCAGCAGCACAATGAACACGGTAAACAGCAGCCCGAGCACATCGCCCCCGGCCGGTGCCTGATCAATGCGTCCGGCAAGTTGCGCCACTTCGGCATCGGTCATGGCACGCACCCGCTCACTCGCCGCCTGTGTGCTCACGCCCCGCTCCTGCAGAGCCCGGCTGACATCCTGGCGCGCCAGAAAGCTGTTGACACGGTCGCGGGCCGAGGCCGGACTCGCCGACGTGCTCACTTCATCGGTGGCGATCATGCTGGCTCGCGCCGCCGCCGGAAAGCCAACCGCCGTCAGACTGAAAATAAGGCAGGATGCCAGAAGGCGCTTGTATGGGTTCATGATTTCTCTCTCAGGTTTGTGCACGATGTGCCCAGGCCAATGACGGCCCTGGCGGCGCAATCTAACCGACCAGCGGCATGAAGGTCAAAGCCCGTTACACCGTGAAACATCAGTCGGCTGCGCGCATGAGTGCGCGCAGCTTCAAGCCCAGGACCCGCAATGCTACAAAATAAATAGCTGCCGACGCAAGCAGCACAAGCACCATGAGCCAAATTCTCTTGAAGCTCTGGGTACGCAAAGCGCTCCAGTCGAAGGCGCTGTTGGCCCACAGCAAGAAGCCCAGCAACAAGGCACTGGCCGCGCCCACGCGAAGCGCAAAAACGCCCCAGCCCGGCTCGGGCTGGTAGCTGCCACGTCTGAGCAGGCCCAGCAGCAACCAGGCGGCGTTGATCAGCGCGCCCAGGCCGATCGAGAGCGTCAGCGCCGCGTGCCTGAAAACGGGTACCAGCGCGATATTCAGCAGTTGCGTGATCAGCAGTACAACGATAGCAATGCGCACCGGCGTTCGCGTGTCCTGCCGGGCGTAGTAAGCCGGAGCCAGCACCTTGATCGCTACGATGCCCAGCAGGCCCACGCCCCAGCCCATCAGGGCGCGGCTGATCTGCACCACGTCGTGCCCGGTGATGGCACCGTAGTGGTAAAGCACGGCCACCAGTGGCTGCGCAAAGGCGATCAGCGCCAGCGCACACGGCAGAGCCAGCAACAGCACCAGGCGCAGACCCCAGTCGAGCATCGCCGAATAGCGCGCCGCGTCGCCCGCGGCACGTGCGCCGGCCAGCTGCGGCATCAGGACCACGCCCATCGCCACGCCCAGCAGCGCTGTGGGGAACTCCATCAGGCGGTCGGCGTAGGTAATCCAGCTGACGCTGCCGGGCGCCAGATGCGAGGCAATCTGCGTGTTGATCAGCATTGAGAGATGGGCCACGCTCACCCCCAGCAGGGCCGGCCCCATCAACCTGACAATGCTGCGCGTACCGGGATCACTCCAGGCCGTTCGCACGGCGCTCCAGCGCAGGCTCAGATGTGGCGTGATGCCGATCTTCTTCAAGGCCAGCAATTGCACGCCAAGCTGCAGCGCGCCGCCCAGCAGCACGCCACCGGCCAGCGCGTAGATCGGCTCCAGACCAATTGCCTTGAACCACGGTGCACCGAGCCAGGTGGCGGCAATCATGCAAAGATTCAGCAGCACCGGTGTCGCCGCCGGCACGGCAAAGCGCCGCCATGTGTTGAGTACCCCGGCGGCCAGCGCCACCAGCGACATGAAGGCGATGTACGGAAACATCCAGCGCGCCATCACGACCGCAACGTCGAATCCCTGCGCGGTTTGTTGCAAGCCGCTGGCCATCGCCCAGACCAGCACCGGCGCGCCTGCCACACCAAGAATGCTCAGCACCAACAAGGCCCACGCCAACACCGTTGCCACGCGGTCAATGAGCAAGGCTGTGGCGGCCTCACCCTGCTCTGCCTTGCACGCCGCGAGCACCGGCACAAACGCCTGGCTGAAGGCGCCCTCGCCAAAAAAGCGGCGAAACAGGTTCGGAATACGAAACGCCACATTGAAGGCATCGGTGAGCGCGCTGGCACCAAAGGTCGAGGCAATCAACAGCTCGCGCGCCAGCCCGGTAATGCGCGAGGCCAGCGTCAGCAGCGAAACCACGGAGGCGGATTTGAACAGGCTCACGACGCGCAGTGTAGCCGCCGATGCAAGGCGCCTTGAGCAATCAGGACCAGGATTGCACGAACGTCAAGAGATTGGCAAAATAGAAAACCCGGTGGGTTACCCCACCGGGCGGGTACGAATCTTTCGATTCTTATTGCAGCAACGGCTCTCACCCCGGATAACTACAACGGAGCCGATTATGAGGGAGGAAATCATGGCTGGCAAGCAGGAGCAGGGTTTTACTTTCGGTCTCGACATTGGGATTGCGTCGGTCGGCTGGGCAGTCTTGGCCGAAAACCGCATCGTTGATCTGGGCGTGCGCGCCTTCGACAAGGCAGAAACAGCGGACAAAGGCGAATCTCTCAACCTACAGCGCCGCAACGCCCGCCTGTTGCGCCGCAGGCTGTTCCGCCGCGCCTGGCGCCTGACCAAGCTGGCGCGCCTGCTCAAGCGCGAAGGGCTGATTGCGGACTCCGATTTCTTCAAGTCCCAACCAGGCTTCACTGACTCGGCTTGGGCGTTGCGCAAGGCGGGGCTGGACCGTCTGCTCAATCCCACCGAGTGGGCGCGCGTGCTGTACCACCTGTGCAAGCACCGGGGCTTTCACTGGTTCAGCAAGGCCGAGGAAAAAGCCGCCGAGGCGGATGCCAAGGGCGAAGGCGGTCGGGTCAAACAGGGTCTGTCCCGCACCGCCGCACTGATGAAGGAAAAAGGCTACCGCACCGCGGCCGAGATGGTGCTCGGCGAGTTTGTAGGGGCAGAGTTGGATGCCGAAGGCAAGCAGCGTCTCGATAAGCTGGGAAATCCAATCCCCGCAGGTGCAGCGAGGAACAAACAAGGCAACTACGACAAAGCGCTGTCGCGCGTTCTACTGGACGATGAACTGCGCCAGTTGTTCGAGGCGCAGCGCACATTCGGCAACCCGCAGGCCACCCCGGCGCTGGAAACAGCCATCCGTGGCGCCGGCGACCGGCGCAGCGGCCTGTTCTGGGCGCAGCAACCCATGCCATCCGTTCTGTCCATGCTGGGGCATTGCACATTTGAAGCGCAGGAATACCGCGCGCCCAAGGCCAGCTTCACTGCCGAACGCCATGTCTGGCTGACGCGCCTCAACAACCTGCGCGTCATTGTGGATGGCGTCTCGCGCCCGCTTAATGAAACCGAGCGTGCCTTGGCCCTCCCGCTGCCCTACCAATCCGGCGAGAAATTCACCTACAAAAACTTGCGCAAGGCCATGGTGAAGGAAGGCCTGCTGACCGACTCCTTCCGCTTCGGCGGTCTGTCCTACCCCAGCCAGGAGCAAAAGGAAGGGGACAAGGCCAAGGACCCCGAGGATCAAGTGCTGGTCAAGCTTCCGGCCTGGCATGAACTGCGCCTCACCCTCAAAAAAGACTTCGAGTCCGAGTGGCAGCAGATGTCCGTCGCCGCGCTGGAAGGCCAGCCGGAACAGCTCGACGCCATCGGCTGGGTGTTGAGCGTCTTCAAGGACGATGACGAAGTCCGCGCTGAGTTGGGCAAGCTCAAGCTGCCCGGCGGGCAACGCATGATCGACGTGCTGCTGGGCATGCGCTTCGACAAATTCCACACCCTGTCGCTCAAGGCCCTGCGCCGCATCGTGCCGCTGATGGAGCGCGGTCTGCGCTACGACGAAGCCGTCGCGCAGATTCCCGAGTACGGTCACCACAGTCAGCGTTTTGAAGCAGGCGCAGGGCAGGCCAAGTACCTGCCTCCGTTCTACGAAGGCCGCAACCAGCACGGCAGCATGAAATTCCGAGAAGACCTGGACGTGCCGCGCAACCCCGTGGTGCTGCGCGCGCT
>JAKANU010000075.1 GCA_021812315.1 Pseudomonadota bacterium | reverse complement strand
ATACACTAGCCCACTCACCACTTACCCGATGCGCTTGCGATGAACCCTGATGCACAAAATCTCTGGCGCGCACCGCGCTGGGCGCTGGCAGTCCTGCTGGCGGTGCTGGGCATGCTCGGGCCGTTTTCGATTGACACCTACCTGCCGGCCTTTTCCGGCATTGCCCAGTCGTTGTCGGCAACGCCGGTGCAGATGCAGCAGACCCTGTCGGCGTATCTGTTCGGCTTTGCTTTCATGAGCCTGTTTCACGGCGCCATTTCCGACAGTCTGGGGCGCCGCCCGGTGGTGCTGTGGGGTCTGGCAGCCTTCACACTGGCCTCGGCTGGTTGCGCGCTGTCCCAGAACATTGGTCAGCTGGTGTTCTTCCGCGCCATGCAGGGTCTGTCCACCGGCGCCGGCATCGTCGTGGCGCGCGCTGTCGTGCGCGACATGTTTGCGCCGGCCCAGGCGCAAAAGGTGATGAGCCAGATCACCATCTACTTCGGTGTAGCACCGGCCATCGCGCCGATCATCGGTGGCTGGCTGTTCGTGCATCTGGGCTGGCACAGCATCTTCTGGTTTCTCACGGCTGTCGGTGTCGCGCTGTGGGTGGCCAACTTCAGGCTTTTGCCCGAGACCCTGCATATCACGCAGCGCCAGCCGCTCAAGGTCAGCAACCTGCTGCAGGGCTACTGGCAACTCGGGCTGGACCCGCGCTTCCTGCTGCTGGCGCTGGCCAGCGGCGTGCCGTTCAACGGCATGTTTTTGTACGTTCTGTCGGCACCGGCCTTTCTGGGTGGGCAACTGCACCTGGCACCCACGCAGTTCTACTGGTTCTTCGTCCTCACCATCGGTGGCATCATGGCCGGTGCCTGGACCAGCGGGCGCATGGCCGGGCGGCTGGCACCCAAGCAGCAGATCAGGTATGGCTTTACCATCATGCTGCTCATCGGCGTGATCAACCTGGCGGCGAACCTGCTGTTTACCGCGCATGTGTCGTGGGCGCTGTTTCCGCTGGCCATTTTTGCGTTTGGCTGGGCCATGATGGTGCCGGCGGTCACCCTGCTGGTGCTCGATCTGTACCCGGCGCGCCGTGGCATGGCTTCTTCGCTGCAGGCCTTTATCGGTTCAACGGCCAACGGCCTGGTGGCCGGGTTGATTGCCCCGCTGGTGATGCACTCGGCCGTGGCGATGGCCTCGGCGTCCATGGTGATGCTTGCTTGTGGCCTGCTGGCCTGGGTCAGTTTGCGCCGGCGCTGGCCTGAAATCGGCCGAAGCAGCGATCACCTCAGCGTCTGAGGCGGGTCCGCCGGCTGGCTTGACCCTGTCTGCAAGACCATGTCGATGCGTCGCTGAATGCGCGCCGCTGCCTGCGCCGCGTGCGCTTCATGGGCCTGTTTGAGCTGCACTCCCAGCCAGGCCAGCAGCGGGCGGCGCCAACCCTGATCCGATGCGGTTTGTGTCGCCAGTTCGATGTCGCCATCGGAGAGCTGTGCGCGTTGTAGCAGCACGCCCGCGCCAATCAGCCGCGCGAGCGGATCCGGCATGGACGCGAGCACCGCGCTGCTGGGCCGCTGCTTGCCCAGGGCGACCAGTGTGCGGTAGTGCGCGGGCAATTGGGACGCGTCGAGCGCACTCCAGTGGCCACCCAGAAAGGCAGCGTAGCTTTGCTCGGCGGCCGTGGCGTCCTGCGCCAGTGGTTGATAGCCGGCGCATTCGTCAAACTCCAGGCTGGCCACGCGTACCGCGCAGCGCAGCAGTTCGGCACGCGCGAGCAGGTCGGTGCGCCCGGTGCTGGAAATCTCGGTCTTGGCACGGGCAAATTCCAAGTCGGCAACGCGCGTATTGCCGCTGAGGTAGGCCGCCGAGAAACTCCTGAGCGCGGCAAAGGCGCTGCCTTGCCAATCAGCAGGTGACGGCTGGCTGGCGCAGGCGCCAAGCAACACGGCACCGATACCGATCAGCCAGCGTGCCGGTGTGGGGAGCAGTTTCATGGCAGCTTGATCTCCGTATCGCGTGCAAAAGGCCACTTGCGGTTCACCTCGTCAATCAGCTGGCTGACCTTGCGCAGACTGCTTTCCACCTCGGCGCGCAGCGTACCCAGGTCGGTGCTGGCCACGCGCGCATTGGCACCCACTGCCTGCGCCTCGACCAGCACGGCATCGACTCTGTGCAGGCTGGTGCGGGCCTCGCCCAGCAGGCCCTGCACCTGTGCGACGGCGGCGCGGATGTCGGCCAATGTTGCCTGCGTGCCGTCCATCAGGCCGTTGGCACCATAGATGCGCTGGTCGGTCTTGGCCAACAGTGCGTTGGTGCGCTCCAGTGCGGTGATGATCTTGCGGGCGTTGTCCTCGCTGCCCAGGGTGGCGGCCAAGACGCCGTAGCGTCCGCTGGCGCGCTCGGTGACGGTCTTGAGATGCTCCAGGCTGGTGTTGATGCTGGAGCCGGAGCCGGTCATGCTCTCCAGGTTTTCCAGCAGCGCACGGGTCGAGGCAATGATGCGCGGGATCTCGGCACCGGCGTCGCCACGCAGCACCGGGCGCTCCGAGTTCTCCGGCAGTGCCGGATCGGTCGGGATGCCGGTGAAGGCGCGGATGCGTGTGTCCCCCACGATGCCGCGGACAATCGTGAAGATGCTCGAGCTGCGCAGCCAGTGGGCGTCCTTGCGCGGAATATCGATCACGATGCGTGCCTTGCCGTCGGCACCGAGTTCGATGCGGCGTACGCGACCGATCGGAAAGCCCGAAAAAGTCAGGTCCATGCCGACGATGACGCCTTCGGAGTCGTCGTCCACCAGCACCAGTTGCTGGGTGCTTTCGAACACGCCCCGCGCGTACATGACATAGAGCAGGAAGCCGCAGACCAGTGCTGTGATCAGCACCAGCAGCAGCGCCGCTTTGCGCTCGACGTGGGCCACGGCTGGCGTGGCGGGTGACGCTGGTTCGGTGTTGGCTTGCATGTTTGCCGTCTCAGATGTATTTCACGGCCAGGGAGCCCGCTTCGATCAGCAGCAGGACCAGGAACAGGCGCACCGCTCCAGGTTGCATGCTGTGGCTGGCGCTGGCTTGCTGCGCGGCCTGCAGACCCGCGGCCAGGGGCACGACCGCGACGGCCAGACCAAAGAGGGCGGTCTTGAGTACGATGCCCAGTGTCACCGTCAGGTCAAACACGCGCCCGACGGTGCGTGTGTAACCCGCCAGGCCCCAGGGCGACAGGCCGTAGACGCTCAGGTAGGCCAGCACCAGGGCGATGACGCTGCTGAGCATGGCCAGCGTGGCCACCGCAAAGGTGTCGGCCAGCACACGCGGAACCAGTTCGTCGCGCAGGTGTGCAAGGTCGATGGCGCCGAGACCGCGCGGATTCAATATCGGGCCGCGAGGCCGGTTCAGGGGCGCGGGCGTTGACAAGCTGCTTGCGCCCGTGCCAAAGCTCAGTCCGGCGCGCAGGGCGACGAACAGGGCCGCCGACAGGGGGATGAGTTCAAGCACCAGCACGCGCACCACCATCTCCAGCGCGTATTGCGACAGGCCGTAACTCAGGGCGGTGACGACGACCACGCGAATCAGCACCAGACTGAGCAGCGCGGCGAGTGCCGTGAACCATGGCAGCACCTGCCAGGTGCTGGCGTAGATGCCGTGCGAGGTCTTGACGCGGCGGGCCCGGCTGTAGGTCGACGGGCTCAGGGCCACAACCAGCACGATGGCGCCAAAGTAGACCATCTGCCACCAACTGACGAGCCCGCGCACAAGGGCGTGGCCGATCACTTCGGACATGATTGGGGAGCTGCGCTGCATGGCCGCATGATAACCAGCCGGTGTTGCGGGTGGGGGTTGACGCGACGGGTGATGAGCAAACATAATACTGTATATACATACAGCTATATTTCATTTGCTTTTTGACAGGATGGCATGGTGTCTGGGCTTGCCCGCGTTTTTTCTTCCGCTCTGGGGGATGCCGTTTGGCGTGCTACCGAACTTGGCAGGGCCAGCGGGGCCACGCTGGTCAGCGGCCACGCCGCGCTCGATGCCGAATTGCCGGGCGGTGGCTGGCCGGTCGGCGCCATCAGCGAAATTTTGCAGGCGCATGGCGAGCATCACGAGTGGCGTTTGCTGTTGCCCGCGCTCAGGCGCGCCGTTGACGGCGCCCCGGCCACGGACCCGGTGGTGCTGGTGGGCGCGCCCCGGGTACCGTTCGGGCCCGGGTTGACGGCCCAGGGGCTGGATGCGAAGCGGTTGCTGTGGGTATTGGCCAGCGCGACTGGCGAGCGGCTGTGGGCCGCCGAGCAGGCCTTGCACTGTGCCCGGGCGGCTGCCGTGCTGGTCTGGTTGCCGCAGGTGCGCTGCGAACCCTTGCGTCGACTGCAGATGGGCGCGCAGACGCACGGCAAGCTCCTGTTTGTGATGCGCCCGTGGCAGGCCGCAGCCGAGTCTTCGCCCGCCGCGCTGCGGGTGCTGGTTTCCACCCACCCGGGCAGCGACGCACTGCAGTTGCAGATCCTGAAGCGGCGCGGCCCGCCGCAGGAGACTGCCCTGTCACTGCCGGCGCGTCCGGCGCGGCTTGCAGCACTGCTGGCAAGTTGCGCGGCCCAGCAACGGTGCGACGCAGACGGTGGCGGGCAGTTTTTCCAGGAATCGGGCGATGCACTGGCTGGCATTGCAAGCGCCGCCTGAGTGCACCACGACGCCGAACTGGCAGGTCGGTGGCACCGATGAGTTTGCCCCGTGGGCCGATGCACTGACGGCGCTGGGCTGGTGGGCCCTGCAATGGACGCCCAAGGTCGCATGCGTTGACCGCACCTTGTTGCTTGAACTCTCCGCGAGTGAGCGTCTGTGGGGTGGGCGGGCCTTGGTGCTGCGCCGCATTCTGGAGTCAAATAAGCCGCTGGAGCCCGTCAACTATGCACAAGGCGCTACGTCTTTGATAGCAATGGCGCTTTTGCAAAGCGGCTCGTCGCAAGGGCCTGGAGTCAACCCCGATACCTTGCCGCTGGCCGCCCTGGCCGCGGCACAGCCGCATCTGGCCACGTTGGAGAAAATAGGCTGCACGCGCTGGGGCCAGTTGCGCGCCTTGCCGCGTGGCGGCGTGGCGCGCCGCTTTGGTGCGTTGTTGCTGCAGGCGCTGGACCAGGCCTATGGGCAGGGACCGGACCTTTATCCCTGGCTGGTTCTGCCTGAGGTTTTCCAGGCCAGACTGGAGCTGCCGCATCAGGTCGAGACGGCCCCGGCCTTGCTGTTTGGTGCACGCCGACTGTTCAAGCAGTTGCAACTCTGGTTGCAACTGCGCCAGATCGGTGTACTCGCTGTGCGGCTGATGTGGGTGATGGACGCCCGGCGCGAGACGGCCGGGCGCGGCGAGTTGGTGCTGCGCAGCGCCGAGCCTGCCACCGACATGACGCATCTGCAAGGCCTGCTTGGTGAACATCTGGCGCGCCTTACCCTGGCAGCTCCGGTGCTTTCCCTGAGTCTGCGCACGCTTGAGACAAAAGAGTTGCGTCGGCAAAGCATGAGTTTGGTGGACGATGAGCAGGTCAACGGCGAGAGCTGGAAGCAGATGGTCGAGCGCTTGACGGCGCGTCTGGGTCCGGCGCAGGTGCTGCAGATGCGCCCTTGTGCCGAACATCTTCCAGAGCGCATGCAGACCTGGGAGCCGGCCTTGAATGCTATTCAATTGGTAGCTGGTCATGCAGTAAAAACGGGCTATGCAGGCCATAAGAGTTTGAAAGCGGAAGCACTGTACCCGACCTGGCTGCTGGCCACGCCGCTCAAGCTGGTGGTGCACGGTGGACAGCCGCAGTACCACGGAACGGTGTATCTGCTGGCCGGGCCGCAGCGGCTGGAGGTGCCGGGGTGGTCGGGCCATGGCAGCGCTTTGCGGGACTATTTTCTGGGACGCAGCGAGCAGGCAGGCCTGCTGTGGCTTTACCGCGAACGTTTGGGTGTGGACCATGCACGGTGGTATTTGCATGGCCTGTTTGGCTGAACTTTGCGCTACCCGGTTTGTCATGTCTGCACCTGATGTCAGCGTCTTGCCACCGGCCTACGCCGAGCTGCACTGCCTGTCGAACTTCAGCTTTGGCCGGGGCGCCTCGCACCCGGAGGAGCTGGTGGCGCGCGCGGCGGCATTGGGCTACAGCGCGCTGGCCATCAGCGATGAGTGTTCGGTCGCTGGTGTGGTGCGTGCTCACACCGAGGCCAGGAAGGTCGCTCTGCAGTTGCTGCCTGGCGCCGAGTTTGTGCTCGCTGGAGCCGACACCGGTGCGAACCCGAATGCTGGCGCTGTGGCGGGCTTTGCGGTGATTGCCTTGCCGCGCGATCTGGCCGGTTGGGGCGGACTGTGTGAATTCATCACCGCAGCGCGTACCGGTGCACCGAAAGGTCGATACCAGCTTGACTGGAACGCCTCGAACTGGAGTTTGCTGACCGGTTGCGAGGTCTTGCTGGCGTTCCGGTCTGCTATCAATATGGAAGCTGCTCATGCAGTCTGCATAAGCGCCAGAGAACGTTTTGGATCGGGTTTGTGGTTGGCCGTGGAGCGGTTGCTGGGCCCCGATGATGCGCTGCTGATGCACAAGCTGACCCAGTTGTCCGGACTCACCGGGGTGCCGCTGGTTGCAGCGGGCAACGTGCATATGCATGTGCGCTCGCGCAAGCCGCTGCAGGATGTGATCAGCGCCGTGCGCCTGGGGCGGCCGGTGTCCGAATGCGGCTTTGAGCTGCAGGCCAATGCTGAAGCGCATCTGCGTTCGCGTCAGCGCCTGGCGCAGATCTACCCGGGCGAACTGCTGGCCAATACGCAGGCGGTGGCGCAGCGCTGCCGTTTCAGCCTCGATGAATTGCGTTACCAATACCCGATGGAGACCGTGCTGCCGGGTTGCACGCCCGCGCAAACCCTGCGCCAGTTCACCTACGAGGGCGCCAGCAGGCGTTACCAGCAGGGAATCCCGGCCAGCGTACAGCAGCAGATCGAACATGAGCTCGCACTCATTGCCGAATTGAAGTACGAGATGTATTTTTTGACGGTGCACGACATCGTGGCCTTTGCCAGGAGCCGTCACATCCTGTGCCAGGGGCGCGGCTCGGCGGCCAATTCGGCGGTCTGTTACTGCCTGGGCGTGACCGAGGTCGACCCCAGCCGCATGAGCATGCTGTTTGAGCGTTTCATCAGCCGCGAGCGCGGTGAGCCACCGGACATCGATGTTGACTTCGAACACCAGCGGCGCGAAGAAGTGATCCAGTACATCTATGCCAAGTATGGGCGCGAACGCGCGGCCCTGACGGCTACTGTTATCAGTTACCGCCCTCGCAGCGCCTTGCGTGATGTGGGGCGGGCGCTGGGCATTGATGCGGCGCTGATCACCGCGCTGGCCAGGGAGCACCCCGGCATGTACAGCCGCGAGGTGCTCGGCGAGCGTTTGCAGGTGGCACTCGACCGGCTGGGGCCGACCTTCGCCAGGCCCGACGCAACAGCCCTGGCGCAGTGGCTGGATTTGAGTCGCCAGATCCAGCGTTTTCCGCGGCACCTGAGCCAGCATGTGGGCGGCTTTGTGCTCACGCAGGGCAAGCTCACACGCCTGGTGCCGGTGGAGAACGCCGCCATGCCGGAGCGAAGCATCATCCAGTGGGACAAGGACGATCTCGATGCCATGGGCCTGCTCAAGGTCGATGTGCTGGCGCTGGGCATGCTCAGCGCCATTCGCCGCTGCCTGGATCTGATCAGCGCGCAGCGTGGGGCAAGGTTTCGGATGCAGGACATCCCGGCCGAGGACAGCGCCACCTTTGAGATGATTTGCAAGGCCGATACCGTGGGCGTGTTTCAGATCGAGAGCCGCGCGCAGATGAGCATGTTGCCGCGTCTGAAGCCGCGTTGCTTTTACGATCTGGTGGTGCAGGTGGCGATCGTGCGCCCGGGCCCGATTCAGGGCGGCATGGTGCACCCTTACCTGAAGGCGCGCGAACATCCGGAGCAGGTGGTGTATGCCAGCGAGGGTTTGAAAGAAGCGCTCAGGCGCACGCTGGGCGTACCGATCTTCCAGGAACAGGTGATGCAGGTGGCCATGGCGGCGGCTGACTTCTCGGCGGGTGAGGCCGACAGCTTGCGCCGCTCCATGGCAGCGTGGAAGCGCCAGGGCGGCGTACACAAGTTCTACGACCGGCTGGTGGGTGGCATGCTGAAAAATGGCTACACGCAGGAATTTGCCGACACCATCTTCAAGCAGATCGAGGGTTTTGGTGAGTACGGTTTTCCCGAGAGCCACGCTGCGAGTTTTGCGCTGCTGGTTTACGTGAGCTGCTGGCTCAAGCGGCACGAACCCGCGTGCTTTCTGGCTGCCATGCTCAACAGCCAGCCACTGGGTTTTTATGGTGCTTCGCAACTGGTGCAGGACGGCCGACGCCACGGCCTTGAGGTGCGAGCCGTGGACGTGACGCAAAGCGACTGGGATTGCACGCTAGAACAGGCACCGTCACCGGGCAACCCGCAAGGTATGGATCGCCACGGCCTGCGGCCTCGCGATGACGATGCTGCCATCCCAAGTCAACCTGTCGTGCGCCTGGGGCTGCGCATGGTTTCGGGTCTGTCCCAGAACGCCGCTTTGCGCATCGTCAGTGCCCGCACTGAAGCGGTCTTTGTCAGCACCGAAGACCTGGCCCTGCGCGCCGGGCTCGATCAGGGTGATCTCAACGCACTGGCGGGTGGCGATGCGCTGCTGGGTCTGTCAGGGCATCGCTACCAGCAGATGTGGGAGGCCTCGGCTCTGAGGCCCGCCCCGCCTCTACTCAGGAGGGCGCCCGTGAACGAGGAGCCCCTTGTCTTGTCGGCTGCCAGCGAAGTTCAGGAAGTGCTTTTCGACTACGCCAGTCTTGGGCTAACCTTGCGCTCGCACCCCTTGCTGCTATTGCGTAAGACGCTATCAAAAATGAAGCTAATGACGACGGAGCAATTGAACGCTCTGCCCAACGGCAGGCTGGTGACGGCTTGTGGCATCGTCACCATGCGCCAACAGCCCCAGACCGCCAAGGGTGTGACCTTTGTCACGCTCGAAGATGAAACCGGCAGCGTCAACGTCATCGTCTGGAAGGCGCTGCGCGAGCGCCAGCGCACCGCGCTGCTGCACGCACGCCTGCTGGCGGTCTACGGCCAGTGGCAGCGCGATGAAAATGGTGGCGGTGAAGTGCGCCACTTGATCGCCAGGCGCCTGCGCGATCTCACACCCATGCTCGGCGGGCTAAGGACACAGGGCCGGGAGTTTCATTGAGGCTCGGCAATCCCGCAATCACTCGTTCTGGAACACATAGGTGCTGATGTCGATGCCGGCGTGGCGCGCTGCATCAAACACCGGCTTGTAATCCTCGACCCGCGTCTCGATGAAACGCCTGGCACGCAGGGTTTCCAGAACCTTCAACCCCTGCGGGCTTTCATGCAAATGCAGCAGGATCGTTTTGAGCTTGCTCACCAGGGCTGGGTCCATATCCTTCCTCAGTCCCAGCCCGTTCGAGGGAAACTCCTCGGACCGCGCCAACACCCGCAATTCCTTGTCGATCGTCGGATCGCGCGAGGCAATCCATTCATAGACCGAGTCCTTGGCCGCACCCACGCCGGCCTTGCCCTGCAGCACGGCATACATGCTGGCATCGTGACTACCGGTAAAGTACGTCTCACCCAGGAAGCTGTTGACGTTCTTGACCCCATGATCATGCAGGTAGGCCAAGGGGAAGATGTAGCCCGCTGAGGTGGCCTTCTCGACAAAGGCGAAGCGCTTGCCGCGCATGTCATCGACGCTCTTGATCCCGCTGTCCTTGCGCACAAAGATCAAACCCGAGTAGGTTGACTTGCCGTTCAGGTTGACCGGCCGCGCAATCGGTATGATGCCCAGCTTCTGAATCGCCAGGGCGCCCGTGAAGGAGCCAAAAAATGCGCCGTCGAGATGGTGCTGCTGGAAGTTTTCAATCAGGTTGCCGTAGCGTGTCAGAACAGAGAACTTGATGTTCGTTCCGGTTTGCTCGGAGAGATATTTCCCGAGTGGTTTGTATCGCTCCATCTGCTGGAAGATGTTGGTCTCGGGAATCAGTCCAATCACCATTTCCTTCGCCGCCGCGGCTGCGTTTGCGGCACCGGCCAGCAGCGACAGGATGAGCAGAAAACAGGCACTAAAGAACGGCGGGACCAGTTTCATGAAAGTCTCCTTTGGCGGCATCCGCTTTGCTGACCAATGTGAATGCGCATTGCGTATCCAGAATCTTCAGCATTTCGGTGGGTTTGGAAATCAGAAATCCCTGGATGTAACGGCAGCCCAGGTCTTGCAACATCTTCATCTGCTCATGCGATTCGACGCCCTCGGCGATCACTTCCATGTTCAGCGCCTTGGCCAGCCCGAGAATGGTCTTGACAATTTCCAGATTCTCTTTGCTGGTGCCTGCCGTGCCAACAAAACTCCGGTCGATCTTGAGCATGTCGACCGGATAGCGGTGCAGATAGCTCAACGACGAATAGCCGGTTCCGAAGTCATCGATGTGAATGCCCACGCCCAGCGCCCTGAGTTCCTGCAGCAGCGAATCGTTGACATCGGTATCGTTCATGACGATGCTCTCGGTGATCTCCAGTCCCAGACAGTTTGGATTGACCCCGGTATCGCGCAGGACCGCCTTGACCTCCTCGATCAGATGCGGAGTCAGCTGACGGCTCGAAATGTTGACGTTCATCGTCAGCGCCGGATTCGCGCCGTTCTGCTGTGTGTAGTGGCTCAGCTTTTCACAGGCTTCACGCAGGACCCATTCGCCAATGCGCCCGATCAGTCCGCATTCCTCTGCCACCGGGATAAACTCCTGCGGGCCGATCAGTCCGCGACTCGGGTGCTGCCAGCGAAGCAGGGCCTCAAATCCCGTGATCAGGTTTTGCTGGAGATCGAAGATCGGCTGGTAGTAGACGCGCAATTCGCGGCGATCCATGGCACCGCGCAAGTCGGTTTCGAGGTGCAACTGGTCGAGGGTGCGTGAGCGCATGAACGAATCGAACACCTCGTAGCGCGACTTTCCGTTGGCCTTCGCCTGGTACAGCGCCAGATCGG
>JAKANU010000421.1 GCA_021812315.1 Pseudomonadota bacterium | reverse complement strand
TCCGGTCGAACTGTGTCTTCGCTTCCTTGAACTCCAACCGCTGGTGCTCCGAGTGAGCGGCCCGCCAAGTGTCGATTTGTTGAATTGTCGTCGCCATGATCAAGCGGCACTCCGCGCGAAACTATTAGTAGTGCGCACACTGTGCGGCCCGTGCCCGACCGCATAGAACCGCCGCTCCGAGGAGCGGATGTCCCGGATGCGCTCCAGCAGCTCGTCGAAGTAATCCTTCTGCCCCTTGCCCGGCGGATTCTTCAGCCGCTCGTCGTCCATGGTGAAACCCTTCACCAGGTACTCGCTCAAGCGCGTCGTTGCCCACTGACGGAACTGCGTGCCGCGATGGCTGCGTACGCGAAAGCCGACGGCGAGGATGGCCTCCAGACGGTAGTGCCGGAGCTTCCTCGTGACCTCGCGCCCGCCTTCGGGGCGAACTTGTAAGTAATCCTTACAAGTTGCCTCCTCCCCCAGCTCGCCCTCGCCAAAGATGGCTTTCAGGTGCAGGGTCACGTTTTGCGGTGTGGTCTGAAATAGCTCGGCAATCTGCGCTTGCGTCAGCCAGAGCGTTTCATCGTCGAATCGGCATTGGATGCGCGTGCGGCCATCCTCGGTCTGGTAGAGGATGAATTCGGATTGGGGGAAGACTGAATCGCTCATGGCTTCAGTTTCCCAAACCCTTCGCGGGCGGCATATTCGATGATGGACCCGTTGACAGATATCAGCCGCTACGCGGCTTCCGGCAAGGTGTCGCTGACGTGCAGCCGCATCCAGCCGAGCACCACCAGATTGCGGATGGCACTGGCCACCGCAGCGCGCTTCGCGTCCGTGGCCCACGCCTTCTTCCAGTCGAGGACATAGTCGAACAGTTCCTGCTCGGCGACATCGCGCCCCGGGTTGGCCGTCTTCAACTGGCGGCTGGCGTAGAGCACGGTCAGCACCTCCTCGGCCTGGGCCGTGTTCTTGATACGGCTGAACAGGTCGACGGCCTTGGCAATCTTCTTTTCGTGATGCTTCAGCACCTCGGCGAACTTGGGGCGGTCCTTCTCGTATTGCGGCTCGACACGCAGGGCCATCATCTGCCCAAGCTGTTCTTCCTGAACCCAGTTGCGGTTGGCGAATTCATGCAGCGCCTGCTTAACCTCGTCGGCAAAGGGACCGTAGCTTCCTTTGCCAAACTGGAACTCGGTTCGCACGCCCATTTCCGTGAGCACGTAGCAGATTTTCTGGAAGATGGTCCTTCCCACCGGATTGGCGTAGGGCTGCTGGCCCAGTTCGCGCAGCACCTCGACCAGCGTTACCCATTCCGGGTTCAGTTTCTCGTGCTTGCGGCCCTTGCCCTCCAGCGTCATCTGGGTGGGAGCGGAGAGGAATTCCTCGGTCAGCTCGTGCTTTGGCGTGCCATAAGGCGCATACACCTCGACGTCGATGGGTAGCCGATGGAGTTTGCCGTAGATCAACGGCCCCACTTCCGCCCAGTCCAGGCCGCCATTGCCGCAGCCCAGCGGCGGGAAGGCGATGCTGGCTATGCCCCACTCCGCGTAGTGCTTGACGAAATGATCCAGCCCGCTTTCGATGTCTGCGAGTCGCGACGGCGAGCGCCAGTGGCCCTTGGTCGGAAAATTGAGCACTTGCCGGCCATCCGTTCCGGCAAAGAGGTAAGGCTCGCCCAGGCGTACTTCCTTGCGCGCGCAACGCGCCGCGTAGTCGTCGAACAAGGAGGGGAGTCGCTTCTTGAATTCCAGCGCCACCCCCTTGCCCATGACACCGACGCAATTCACCGTATTGACCAGCGTTTGCGCCTGGCTCGCGAAGAGATCGCCGATAAGTGCCTTGAACATGATCGGTCCTATGTCAGATCAGCGAAAGAATAACTGGGAATCGACGGCAATGGGAAGCTGAAACCCGGTTGCCGCCAGCCGCGTCGCCGCCGCCTGATCCACCACCCAGGCGCCGGTCAGGAAGCGAGCTTCCACCTGGTGCGGCACCAGCACTTCCGCACACTTGCGCGAACGATGACGGTAATAGGCAACAGGGTCGTTCGGATGCCGCCAATCCAGCGCATAGATGTCGTCGAGATGCAGCAAAGGCCATTGGGCCGGGCTCAGGAAACGCACATAGTCACTGGACGCATTGCTGTCGGCAAACACGACGCCCGGCAGGTCGCATACGGAGGTGGATACACGCAGCACGCACAGCTCCGCCGCCTGATCCTTGCGCTTGAACATCATCGGGTTGCGGGCGTGGAAGTAGAGGTTCGCGTACTGGTGCAACTTCAAGCCACCCGGCACATGCTTGACGTCACGCCGCTCCTGGATGGCCTCCATCGCCACCGACGCATGGGCCAGCTTCGCTGCCCGCTCGTGCGAGAGAATGCCGTGCGCCAGCACCGATGCGGTGTTCTTCATCGGCATGATGCATTGGAATTCCTTGACGCGGCGATGCATGGCCTGGGCTCGTCCTATGCGAGGCTGGTGGCTTTGGTCACGCTCAACTCCCCGCTCAGCAGTTTCGGCAGCAGCGTGTCGCGCAGGGTGGCGAGGGTGCGGGATTGGGTAC
>JAKANU010000420.1 GCA_021812315.1 Pseudomonadota bacterium | reverse complement strand
GTGGCCTCGGCGATCATTTCGCTGCGCGCCTGCCCCCAGAGCTTGCGCGCCAGTTCGCCCAGGCGCTCGACGGATTCTTCCGACAGTCCTTCGGCGAACACGCTCTGTTCCAACTGGGGCGATGCACCGAGCACGTTGCTCACTGCGGTCGCGGCATGGTCGCCGAGGTTGGCGCCGAAAAGTTGCAGCATTTCCTGCGAACCGGGAGGCGGGACGAAACCTTCCGGATGCGGCACGACGAATTCCTCGCCCTTGCGCCGCTCCATCCTGACCAGGCCCAGTCGCACCAACTCGGTGAGCACGGTGTAAGGATGCACGTCCTGTGTGACAGTGCGCGCCAGCGCGTCGAACGAAGGCGCCGGGCCCAATCTGGGCAGGGCGCGTGGGCGCTTGCGCCGATCGCGATAAAGGGGGTCCTGGACCCAGCGGGCGAACACTTGCGCGCTCATCGACAGTCCCGACGCGTTGCGCTCCTGCGCGCCGTTGCGGCGCCAGTCGCGCAAGTCCTTGCGGTGTACGCCGCTGAGCAGGCTGATGGCCGAGTCGGTGTCCTTGCGCCCGGTGCGCAGCAACTCCACGCGCGCTTGTTCGACGAACAGCGGTTTGAGCGCCGCGGTCAATTGCGTGTAGTCCACCCCGGCGTTGAGCAGCAGCCGGATCAACGGTTGCAGCGCCCGGTGCAACGCCTCCAGCACCGCATCACCAGAGGGCAAAGGGCGCTCTGGCGCTGTCTCGGGCAATTGACGGGGGGGGCGACCCATGGTGAAAGCAGAATGACGAATGAACGAATTCAATTGTATCCGTGATTTTTTCTTGCATGGAAAAATTTCCCAGCTATTATCGATACACCCGACGCGCCGAGTCTCGCCGCGCAGCCTTCATTGATGGCCTTGTTCGGGATGTCCAAACGCCACGATTCAGGAGCTACCCATGCGCACCTCCGCACCCGAAGACAACCGATTGATCCGTCCCTGGACGCTGATCCCTCTCGCCGCAGCGTTGACGCTCGGCCTGGCGGGCTGCGGCGGCGGTGGCGGCGGCACGAGCAGCGGCGTGGTCACGCCGACCGCTGCCACGACCCTGCAAGGCGCGGTGAACGACGCGCCGATCGCCAATGCCACCGTGACCATCACCGTCGGTGCCCCGCTGGGCCAGACCGGCGCCAGTACGGTCGGTCAGATCACGACAGATGCCGGCGGCAACTACACCGTGCAGGTCACACTGCCCAATAGCACGGCACCCGTGTTCGCCAACGCCACGTCTCCCGACGGCAAGGTGGTGTTGACCGCCTATCTCGGCGCGAGCAACGCGGTCAGCGCAGCGGGCACGCTGAGCCCGACCCAGTTGCCCAATCTGGTCATCAGCCAAGTGAGTACGGCGGTGCTGGCGATCTACGTCGCCTCCGGCGGAAGCTACGCCAATCTCACCCCGACCCTGTATGCCGGCCTGCTGGCGCAGTACCACGACGACATCCTGTCGCTGTCGGCGGCGATCAAGGCGGTGGCCGACGGCTATTGCGCCATGCCATCCGGTCATGGCTACAAGGACACCGAGGACATGGCGCACGGCATCGCTCGCGACGCCTGGCAGCAAAACAACCAGGGCGGGGCGGTGCTGGGGACGGCATCGACCCAGCTCGGCAGTTGCAACGCCAATCTGCAAAACCTCATGCAGTACATCGCCTCGGACGACAAATGGGTACCCGAGCTGGATGAAGGCGACCTGATGGACAGCTTCGCTCCCGCGGTCGCACCCGGTGTCTACAGCCTGCAAGGGGTTCTGGTGCAGTCGGGAATGAGCGCCAGCGCTTACACGCCTCCTGCCCTGCCGGCCTCGTCGGCGTCCATGCCAGCGCCCATTCCCGCGACGCCGCTGCCGCCAGCCATCGTCAGCGACTCCACGGTCAGTGTGGACGCCAGCGGCAACGTCACTTCGTCGGATGGGGTGATCAGCGGCAAGGTGTTCGGCAATCACATCAGCCTGTCCATCAACGGTGGAGCGGCTGGCAGCTACACCCTGGCCGGCAAGCTGGGCATGCTGCCCTCCGCCTACATGACCACCGCCGGCATTCCCGCGACGCCAGCCAGTTCGGCCTCCGGCACGACGGCGCCAGCGGCACCCCCGACCGGGTATTCGCTGCGCATGGGCGGTGCGACTCTGGCGGGCGGAGTGCTCACCCGCTTCGACGCCGTGCTGGTGCCAGTGGGTAGCCAACCCGCGTGGGCCCAGATCACCCAGACCGGGTCCCGCTCGGACGGACTGGTTTGCAGCAGCGGCGAGTTCGGCCTTCGGCTGATGGGCACCGGCGCGACGGTGGGGGGGCTGGTGCTGGGCGCTTGTGCTGCGCCGCAAACCGACGGGCTGCTGCTCACATCGGCCGGAACCGGATCCTCTTCCGATCACTTCAACGATGACGATCTCAAGCCAGGCGTCTCGATCGGCTTCACCGGCTTCGGGCTCAGCAATTCGACGATGCCGGCCACGCCCTACATCCTGAACGCCCCCACCGTGACCATCACCAAGAGCGGCCCGACATCAAGCTCCAGCAGCAGCCT
>JAKANU010000419.1 GCA_021812315.1 Pseudomonadota bacterium | reverse complement strand
ACCGCATCGAGGGCGTATAGGACGCCGCGGTAATTAATGTCATCGTGCGCGAGCGCCGAGGCCAGATCGAAGGCCGTCGCGCGCTGCGGAGCATAGATGCCTGCGCAGTAGACGAACAGATCAAGTCCGCCATACGCATCTTGGATACGCGTCATGGCGTCCCGCAGCGCAGCGCCATCGCGAACGTCCAGCGACAGAGCCATGGCGCCGACGATCGCGGCGAGTCTGTCCTGGCTGCGCGACGAGACCGCCACTCTGGCGCCACGCGCAAGCAAATCACAGGCGAGTGCGGCGCCGATGCCACTGGAAGCGCCGATGATCCAGACCCGTTTGCCCGACCAATCGGTAAAACGAGGATTCAGCGGCATGTTGGGCCCCGTCAAGGCTTGTGAAAAGCGATGAAAATGCTTGCGACCTCGAAACCGAACTTGGTCATCACCGTCCGATTCAGCAGCACATGCTCGTCCATCTGGTACATCCAGTCGTCCATTTGCACGTGGTAAGTCGTTCCGCCCACCGGCAGCAATAGGGTGTAGCGCCAGTTGAATGCATTGCCCTCGGCATAGCCGCTGGCGGTGCCGGCGACATCAGCAGCGGTACCCTGGTAGCGGCGCTCGCCATGTTCACCAGGCACGCGCCTGAGCGTCCAGACTCGCACTTGCTTGGCCCCATTGCTATAGGTGAAGTTCTCGGTCAGCGTGCCCTCGTCGCCGTGCCAGACGCCCACCATGTCGACGTGGAAACGCCTGACGGCCTTGCCTGCGCGATTGAATACGATGCCATCCGCAGTCAATGGGCCGTTGAAATAATGCTCCAGCTTCAGCGTCGGTTTTTCACCGCGATAGTCCATCGGCGTGACGCTGGCGCACCCGCCCAGCAAAGCGATACTTGCAAGTGCAGCCATGCCCAAACGCGATGCGTTCCAGAATCGTTTCATGGGGAAGTTCTCCGTTGTGTGTACCAACATGCCGGGCTCCGTGCCCGGCGCATCCAGCCGAACCACAAAGCGGCCCCCGCCAGTAACTTGAGAACGCAAGGCAGTAGGCAATAGGCCACCACCAGGGGCGGCAACACCCCCGTGGCGGGGGTGCCGGGCACATAGCCGAGGCAGGCCAGGAGTGGCAAGGCGGTTCCAGCGGCCAGCGCCAACGTCAGCTTGGTGGCCATGCTCCAGATTCCGAAATAGGCACCCTCGAACTGCCCTCCATGGCCCAAGCTGCGAATCACACCCGCAAGAAGCGCTGGCGGAAGCACGAGATCCGAACCCAGTGTCAGGCCGGAGGCAGCGCAGACTGCGGCATAGGCCCAGCGATCGCCGGGTTGCAGCAGTGCGGCCCCCAGGAATACGACCACTGTGAGCCCCATGCCCACAAGCCAGCTCGGCGCCGCGCCGCAGCGCTTCGCCACACGCAACCACAGGGGCAAGAACACCGCCCCAGAGGCGAAGTAGATGAACAAGTACAGCCCCGATAGTTCGGGCGCGCCAATGCGGTCACGGATGAAAAACAAAACCAATGTGGCGGGCACCGAGGAGGCCACGCCGCTGGCGAGATACACCAGCAATAAACGGCGAAAGGCAACGTGGCGTAGGGGTTCGAATGCGGCTCGCAGACCATGCAAAGTTTCATGCGCAAACTCTTCGCGCGGCGTCGGCGCGCACCTCAACAGCCACAACCCGAACCATAGGCTGGCAGTGAACACCAACGTGAAGCCGAGCGCCCCGCCGAGTTGCGTCACGCCGGCGGCCGTCAGCACCCCGGCCAGTCCCAGACCCTCGCGCCAGCCGAAAATGCGCACGCGCTCGGCTTCGCCCGTACCGAGCGTCGACCCCCAGGCCTGGTGCGTCACGCTGGCGGCGCTGTAGCCACAATAAGTCAGCATCAGTGCCAGGCCCATGACCGCAGTAAAGGCGCCCGGCTGTGGCGCATAAGCCAGCACAAGGGGAAAGCCCAGAAGCAGGGTGAAGCCCAGCACGAGCAAAACGCCGCTGGCCGCCATGAATGCCCAGCCCCGGCCGGCCCCCAGCATGTGATCGGCCAGGCGGCCTATGGCGGGGTCGATGACTGCGTCGAGCAAACGCGCAAGCAACAACACGGCACCGAGAAAAACCAGAGGAACAGCAAAACGCGTGGCGTAGTAGTCAGGCAGAAACACATAGAGCGGCAAAGCGACGAAGCTCAGTGCGAACTGGGGTGCGCCATAGCACGCGAGTTGGCCCGTGGTGCAGGACGTGATCCATACGCTGCCTTGCGCGTTTACACCGCGCATGCTCAGGCGCGCCGCATCCCCCGATTCGGCGCTCATGGCGTGGCCTGGACCCGCGCCAACAATGCCGCGCGCAGCGCCGGCGCGGTGGTCTTGGGGGATAGCCAGATGGAGAAAAAAGCGCGGGCAAAGGCATCCCCCGAAATCCGGCCGATGGGACTGTCGTTGAGGATGAAGGTGGTCTGCGGTCCGCTCGGCGCGTCAGGGTCGAACATGCCGCACAGGACATCACCATTGCGCACATCGGGGAAGATCGCACGCATGCGCTGCAGCCACGCCGCGCGTTCGTC
>JAKANU010000418.1 GCA_021812315.1 Pseudomonadota bacterium | reverse complement strand
AGCGCCTCGTCGATTTGCTCAAACGCCGCGGAGATCTACGCGGGCGGCAAATCGACGCCTCCCTGCGCAACCTGGACTGGCGGCCTGCCGCCCAACAGATGCAGCGCCGGGGGTGGCTTGCAGGGCGCAGCGTCCTGCCGCCGCCCACCGTCCAGCCGCGTTTGGTGCGCACCGCCCAACTGGCCGTGCCCCCCGCCTACGTCCAGCACGGTTGCTTTGGGGTAGGGAATCAGCATCTTCAACTCCGCAGCGCGTTGAACGCTTAAGAACCATGCCCCCACAGCACCCGAAAAACGGCGGGCGTAGTCATTCGACGATGTTTCAATATCGGCAGTTTCATGGATGACTGATGCTGCCGGCAGATCGACTGCCCCAGCCTGTTTCAGTTGGTTGCGTGCAGTTTGACCAACTTAACACTCGCTCCGAGCCGTCCGGTTTCATGCTGTAATTATGCTGTAACGAGTGAGCATTCGCGTGCATTCGTATGCATCGCTGTGCATACACATCATCGAGAAATCAGGCAGTTGTATGCACACTGATGCACCGCTTTCGGTTTTTCCGTGACTGTTAATCACCGGGTCGGCGGTTCGAGTCCGTCCCGGGGAGCCATTTACCTTTCCAAGATCATCCAACACCATCTCAAAGTCTCTGCTTTTCAGGCGTTCACGTCGCTTCTCTTGTCTGTTGTCGTCTCACCTAATTCATTGACATGCCCCCAAGTTGGGGGGATTACCGATCTTGCCAATACGCTGGAGCAGGAGAAAGCAGCGGGCAAACAGGGCAAGCTGGCCCTCAGCCTGATGCAGATGGACTTGGTCATTCTCGACGAGCTGGGCTATCTGCCGTTCTCTCAGGCCGGCGGCGCATTGCTGTTCCACCTGCTCTCCAGGCTCTACGAGCGGACCAGCGTCATCATCACGACTAATCTGACCTTCTCGGAATGGAGCAGCATGTTCGGCGATGCCAAGCTGACCACCGCGCTGCTGGATCGGCTGACACATCATTGCCATATCATCGAAACCGGCAACGAGTCATTCCGCTTCAAGGAAAGTAGCGCAACAGCCAAGGATCGCATCAAGTCGCGCGAGAAAGCTCAACGCTCACCCGCAACAGAGGAAACAGAACCATTCTGAAGCAGCATGACCGGCGGCATTACTCTGCCGGCCATTAACCACAAAACAACAGCATGAGGAGGCTAAAACCAACCCGAGTCTGGTCGACTTATCCACAGTCGTGTAGTAGTCTCACGACAAAAATCACCTGGTCAATTTAAACCCGGCGCCAACAGCGATGATGACCTCTTTGGTTGTTGTGTCCACGTAGGCAATGGCGTGATAGCCGTGAGCAGGAACATTATCCGTACTCAGTCCACCCGAAATATCCAAGGCTTGCCATTGCGATCCTGATTGCAATCCTGAGGGAAGATCTTGGGTAAGCGGCGTGTTGTCGTAGGCCGCGTTGCACAGTTGCGCCAACTCAAGAAGGGTTGCCATGGCTATTCTTCCTTGTGGTAAATGGGATGGATATGTTCCGGCCTACTTGAGTCGCCACACCAGCACTTTACGGTCCCCACCCATCGCCAGGTAGCGGCTGTCGGAGGAGACGGCGAGGCTGCTGGCGACACCGTCGATTGCCTGGAGCAGGTGCTGATGTTGCCCGTCCCAGATGCGGATTTGCCCCCCAAGCGCGCTCTCGATGAGGTACTTGCCGTTCGGGGTGTAGCGCAGGCCGTAGATATCGGTCTCGTTCGGCGTGGTCTCGCGGGTGACCAGGGCTCCGGTGCGCGTATCGAAGATGCGCACCGCATCGTCGGGGCCAGGGTTGGCCACCCACGGGCCGGCGGCCAGATGGACGCCATCCGGACTCCAGGCGAGTTGATTCAAGGTTAAGAAGGGGAGAGAAAAAGGCGTAAAGCTGCGCACGATCGCGTGGTGGGCGATATCGACGATGGCGATCCGTGCTTCGAATCCACTCATGGGAGGGTTGTTGCTTCTCGGTGGAGTGTGCGTGCCACCAGCGGCCAGGAACCGGCCATCCGGACTGACCGCTAAGGTGTTCATTTGCAACGATGGCGTCGGCAAACCCCAGACCGGCTGCCAGGTCCGGGTGCTATAGGCGATGATGCTGTCCGTGGTGCTGTACGTGTTTCTATAGAACACCGCGAACAAGCGCCTGCCATCCGGACTGAAGGCAATCGATTGGCAAGCGGTGCTGCCGTGGGGGTTCGGATTCGTGATATCGTGCACCACGGCCCCGGTCCTGGGGTTCCAGACCTGGATCACGACCTGATACGACGCACCGGCGCAAAGCGCGAGGAAGCGGCCATCGGGACTGAACCGGAGCGGCTCGGTGACCAACGCATCCCCAGAACCCTGCAGCTTCTTGATCGTGCGGACAATCCGGCCTGTCCGCCAGTCCCAGATGTGGATCAGGAGATTGGTAAGCGGCGTGCTCGTCGCGAGATAGCGTCCGTCGGGGCTGAAGGCAAGGCCATGGACGCCGCCATCCTCGTGCAGGGAGGCGACCTCGGTGGCGATGTCATTCGGGTTTTTGCCCTTGAGG
>JAKANU010000417.1 GCA_021812315.1 Pseudomonadota bacterium | reverse complement strand
GAGTGTCGAGCGTGGGGCCATTCACGGCTTGATCGGACCGAATGGTTCTGGCAAGAGCACGATGATGAACGTGTTGACCGGAATCTACCAGCCCACCTCCGGAGAGGTGCTGTTTGACGGGCACGCGGTGACTGGCCAGACGCCGTCCAGGATTGCCCTTTCAGGCATAGCCCGGACCTTTCAGAACGTGCAACTGTTCGGCGAAATGACGGCAACTGACAATGTGCTGGTTGGTCTTCATCACGTTTACCAAAGCAATATCCTCGACGTGATGCTGGGCACACCGCGCTACCGGCGCGAGGACGCTGCTGCCCGCCAGCAGGCGGCAAGCCTGCTGGGCTTCGTTGGTCTGACAGACATGAGCCAGGAGCAGGCCCGAAATTTGCCATACGGCAGACAGCGCATGCTCGAAATCGCGCGCGCCCTGGGGTTGAACCCGAGCCTGCTACTGCTTGATGAACCAGCGGCGGGGCTACCGCCCGCAGATTTGCCTGAACTGATGAAGATGGTGCAGAAAATCCGTGACCATGGCATCACTGTGATCCTCATTGAACACCATATGGATGTGGTGATGGGCATATCGGACAAGGTATCGGTGCTCGATTTCGGTCAGAAGATCGCGGAGGGCAAACCGACCGAAGTGCAAAGCAACCCGGCCGTGATAGAGGCCTATCTCGGCGGCAGCGTCGAAACGCATTGACAGCGGAGAAGCTTCAACATGCTCATCATCGAGAATTTGCGTGCCGGTTATGGCAAGGTACAGGTGTTGCACGGCGTTTCCATCACAGTCCCGAAAGGCAAGGTCGTCACCCTGATCGGCTCCAATGGCGCGGGCAAGACGACCACGATGCGGGCTATTTCGGGGATGATCAAGCCGGAGTCGGGCCAGATCAGGCTGGCTGGCCAGGACATTACCGGACTGGACTCGCATCAGATTGCCAAGAGCGGCCTGGCACATTCGCCGGAGGGTCGGCGCGTATTCCCATCCCTGAGCGTGCTCGACAACATTCGTCTGGGGGCCTTCGCACGCTACACGAAGGCACGACCCAGGGGTGATGTCGAATCCGATTTGCAAAAGGCGCTGGAGATGTTTCCGCGTCTGAAGGAACGTACGCATCAACTGGCCGGTACGCTCTCGGGTGGCGAACAGCAAATGCTGGCCATGGCGCGCGCGGTCATGCTAAACCCGGAGGTGTTTTTGCTCGACGAGCCGTCGATGGGACTGGCACCCATTTTGGTCGAGGAAGTATTTGGCATGATTGCCCGGCTAAAAGCCCAGGGCGTGACCATGCTGTTGGTGGAACAGTTTGCCGCGGCGGCCCTGAAGGTTGCCGACTATGGGTACGTACTGGAAAACGGCCGCATTTCGGTCCATGGTCCGGCCGACAGGCTACGCGACGACCCTGCAGTAAAAGCAGCTTATCTGGGCGGTTGAAGCGAATCGACCGGACCGAGGGGGCCGCCGACGAAGAAGGTATGCGGTCCACTGCCAACTGATTAGAATTGACGTTTACGTAAACGTCAACTCCGGAGTCAAGCCATGACCGATTTGTCCGCCGAATTCAAGGCCCTCGCGCATTACCGCCCGGTCAACCGCGTGCGCTTTGTCACGGCCACCAGCCTGTTCGACGGCCACGATGCGGCGATCAACATCATGCGCCGCATCCTCATGAGCATGGGTGCCGAAGTCATTCACCTGGGACACAACCGCAGTGTCGATGAAGTCGTCACCGCCGCCCTGCAGGAAGACGTGCAGGGTATCGCCGTCAGTTCCTATCAGGGCGGGCACGTTGAGTACTTCAAATACATGGTCGACCTGCTGCGCCAGCGCGGTGGCGAACATATCCAGATCTTCGGCGGTGGCGGCGGCGTCATCGTTCCTGCGGAGATCGAGGAGCTGCAGAGCTATGGTGTGGCACGCATCTACAGCCCGGAAGACGGCCAGAAGATGGGGCTGGCGGGGATGATCGGCGAGATGATCAAGCGCTGCGATCACCCGGCCTGGGGCCAGGTGCCGCCGGCCATCAGCGCGATCCAGGGTCACGGCGAAATGAACTGGCGCGCCCTTTCCCAGCTCATCACGGTGATCGAGAATCAGAACGCGGCCGACCAGGAGCGGGTCCCGAAGTCCGAAAAGCTCAGCGCGCTGACCAAGGAAATACGCGCCCTGGCTGCGACCAAAGCGATACCGGTTCTGGGTGTTACGGGTACCGGTGGTGCCGGAAAGTCCTCGCTGACGGATGAGTTGATCCGCCGTTTGCGCCTGGATCAGGATGACCGCTTGCGCGTCGCGCTCATCAGCATTGATCCATCGCGGCGCAAGACTGGCGGCGCGTTGTTGGGGGATCGCATCCGGATGAACGCCATCGCACCGTGGCAAAGCGGGTCCAAGGTCTTTATGCGCAGCCTGGCCACGCGCGATTTCGGCTCGGAAATCAGTGCCGCCTTGCCCGACGTGATTGCGACCTGCAAGGTTGCGGGTTTTGACATGATCGTCGTGGAAACCTCGGGCATTGGCCAGGGGGATGCAGCGATCGTGCCACATGTCGACATTCCCCTGTATGTGATGACG
>JAKANU010000074.1 GCA_021812315.1 Pseudomonadota bacterium | reverse complement strand
GTCGGGGGTATTTTCAAATTGGCGCTGGCGCATGGTGTTCCTGACCCAACTGGTCTTTTATGGCCTGCCGTGGATTCAATGGGGCCACCGCCAGGCCGTACTCTTCGATCTTGGCGCAAGGCGGTTTTATGTCTTTGGTTTGGTCCTGTACCCCCAGGATTTCATTTATCTCACGGGCCTGCTGGTTGTCAGTGCTCTCTCGCTGTTTCTTTTTACGGCGGTCGCCGGCCGCCTGTGGTGCGGATTTGCCTGCCCACAAACCGTCTATACGGAGATCTTTCTCTGGATCGAGAGGAAGGTCGAGGGCGATCGCGCGGCCCGCATGCGCCGTGACGCCGGTCCATGGTCTTTGGACTTGCTGATACGCAGGATTTCAAAGCATGGCCTTTGGCTGATGCTGGCCCTCTGGACCGGATTCAGCTTTGTCGGGTATTTCACTCCCATCAAGGAACTGGGGAGGGAATTTGTGCAGATGAGCATGGGCTCCTGGGAGGTCTTCTGGACCTTCTTCTACGGCTTCGCGACCTACGGAAATGCCGGATTCATGCGCGAACAGGTGTGCAAGCACATGTGTCCATACGCGCGATTTCAGAGTGCGATGTTCGACAAGGACACGCTGATCGTGACCTACGATGCCGGGCGGGGGGAGCCACGGGGAGCCCGTTCGCGCAAGATAGAGCCCCGCGCTTTGGCACTGGGTGACTGCGTTGATTGCAGCCTGTGTGTGCAGGTCTGTCCGACCGGTATCGACATCCGTCGCGGCCTGCAGTACGAATGCATCGGTTGCGGTGCCTGCGTCGACGTTTGTGACACGGTGATGGACAGGATGGGCTACGCGCGCGGTCTGGTCAAGTATTCGACCGACAACGCAGTGAAGAATCATTGGAGCCGCTCACAGATACTTCGACATGTTTTGCGTGCGCGTGTGCTGGTGTATTCGGCCATTCTGGGCAGTATCGTCATTGGCATGTTGGTCAGTTTGACACTGCGTACACCATTTCGGGTTGACGTCGTGCGCGATCGCGGCGTGATGTCGCGTACCGTGCGGGGTGGGGCCATCGAAAACGTCTACCGTATGCAGATCATGAATGCCGCTGAGTCTGATCAACGATACAGGATTGGGGCCACCGGCCTGTCAGGATTGCAGGTGAGCTCGGAAAGCGCCGTTGCCGTGGGACCGACCGAGTCGCGCGTCATTCCCGTGCGCCTGCAACTGCCTCCTGGTGCAGCCGCGCCCGGGGCGCACCCGATTGTGTTCGAAATTGAATCCCTCGACGGACCTGGGCGTGTGTCCGAAAAGTCGACCTTCCTCGTCCAATAACCAAGGGTTCAGATGTCGCAAAGCACTCCTACTCCGGATAGCACAATACCATGGTGGAAGTTCGGCTATCTATGGTTGGTCCTGATCGGCCCGGCTGTCGTTGTCGTCGCAGGCCTGGCCACCTTGTATATCGCCATGGCGGTGCCGGATCAACTCGTTGCCGAGGACTATTACGTCAAAGGGATGGAAATCAACAAAACCCTGGGGCGGCAGTCCTCTGCGGACGATCATGTGCCCGCCATGCAAGCGCGCAACCACGCTGCGACCGGCGGCGCACAGCCTAAGTCGCCTGCAGGGCGCTGACTTTGCGAAAGCGTCAGGGGTGCTTGCTGGTGCGGCTCAGCGCATGCGCAGTTTTCAGGTGCTTGCCCTTGGATTGACAATTTCGCGCAGCGCTTCGGTGTTGAGGATGCGTACGTGGCGCTGTTTGACCTCAACCACACCGTCTTCGACAAATCGGGAAAACGTCCGGCTCACCGTTTCGAGCTTCAAGCCCAGGAAACTGCCGATTTCTTCGCGTGTCATGCGAAGCACCAGTTCGGACTGGGAGAATCCTCGGGCATGCAGTCGTTGCACAAGGTTGAGCAGAAAGGTGGCCAGACGCTCTTCGGCACGCATGCTGCCGAGCAACAGCATCACGCCATGTTCACGGACAATCTCGCGGCTCAGGATCTTGTGGATGTGGTGCTGAAGTCCGGTCACTTCGCGTGAGAATTCCTCGATGCGCTCAAAGGGCATGATGCAGACCTCGGCGTCCTCGAGCGCTACCGCGTCGCAGGTGTGCAGATCGTTCACGATGCCGTCAAGACCAACCACCTCGCCGGCCATCTGGAATCCAGTCACCTGATCCCGTCCGTCCTCGGATGCAACGCAGGTCTTGAAAAAGCCGGTCCGGATGGCGTAGAGACTGGTGAATTTTTCACCATTTCGGAACAGGGTGGTGCCGCGTTTAATCTTGCGCCTGACGGTGACCAACTCGTCCAGGCGATTGAACTCTTCCGGGCTCAGGCCTACCGGCATACAGAGTTCCCGCAGGTTGCAGTTGGAGCAGGCCACCTTGATGGAGTGAGGGTTCATCCCCCGATTTTGGCATCAATTCAGGGGCGGACCTGACCCCGGTCAAATATTAGGGGAATCGAAGAATCCCGGTTTTTTGACGACAATCAAGAATAAGTTTGCCATTTGGGGCATATTCAGACGTCTTGCCTAGGAGTATTCATGAGCGCCGTCGCTGCCGAACCCATTTCCGAAGATCTGTTGCGTCGGTTCGACGTTTCGGGGCCGCGGTACACGTCATACCCTACAGCGGACCGGTTTGGTGAGGGGTTCTCTGCACAGGACTACGCCGCGGCTCTGGAGTTGCGCAAGGCTGCGCAATCGGCAGCGCCGTCGCCCCTGTCCCTGTACGTTCACGTACCGTTCTGTGAGTCGCTGTGCTACTACTGTGCATGCAACAAGATCATCACCAAGCACCACGAGCGTGCCGTACCGTACCTCGGCTATTTGAGCCGCGAGGTCGATTTGCACATCGCCAGGCTCGGGGCAGGACACGCGGTCAGCCAGTTGCACCTCGGCGGCGGCTCGCCGACTTTCCTGAGCGATGACGAATTGCGCCAATTGATCCTGATGTTGCGCCGCAACTTCAGCCTGGTCCCCGGCGGTGAGTACTCGATCGAAGTTGATCCCCGGACCATCGACGCGCACCGACTCGATACGCTGGCCGAACTCGGATTCAACCGGTTGAGCTTTGGGGTCCAGGATTTTGATCCACAGGTCCAGCAGGCCGTACACCGTGTTCAACCTGCGGAGCAGGTGTTTGCCCTGGTCGCGGCAGCGCGTGAACGCCGTTTTGATTCGATCAATGTTGACTTGATCTATGGCTTGCCCAAGCAAAACCCGCAGTCGTTTGATCGCACTCTCGCGCAAGTCGTAGAACTGCGACCGGAGCGTATTGCGCTGTACGCGTATGCCCATTTGCCCGAGCGATTCAAGCCGCAGCGACGCATTGACGGCACTGAAATCCCTGCCGGGCCGGCCAAAGTTGCCATGCTTGCACGCTCCATGGCCGCGTTTATTGGCGCCGGCTACGTGTACGTGGGCATGGATCATTTTGCGTTGCCGACTGATGCGCTGGCGATTGCCAAACGTGAGGGGCGCTTGCACCGCAATTTCCAAGGCTACAGCACGCAGCCCGATTGTGATCTGATCGGTCTCGGGGTCTCGTCGATCGGCCGAATTGGCTCGACCTATAGTCAAAACGCCAAGACCATGGAGGAGTATTGTGAGTTCCTGGATCAGGGCCAGTTCCCGGTCGTGCGAGGTCTGAGCCTGACCCGCGATGATCTGATCCGTCGCTCGGTGATCATGGCAGTGATGTGCCAGGGCTCGGTCATTTTCAAGGCGGTGGAAAAGTCCTATGGAATCGCATTTGCCGACTATTTCGCATCCGAACTGCAGGCCCTTGACACGCTGGCAGATCAGGGCTTGGTCAGGGTGAGCGATTCGGACATTCAGGTCACTGCGACCGGCTGGTTCTTTGTGCGCGCCGTGGCGATGGTTTTTGACAAGCACTTGCAAGGTGATCGCACGCGCGCACGCTTCTCCAAGATTCTTTGACGCGATTGCCGTGCAGACGTCCTTGGCGCTCACGGCGCTGTTCATGGGCCTGGCTGGTGGGCCACATTGCGTGGCCATGTGCGGCGCGGCCTGCATAGGCATCGGGCAGGCGGCGGGGCAAAATCGAAACTTCGCTTTGTGGGGTTTTCAGTTCGGGCGTTTGATGGGATACAGCGCGCTCGGCGCCTTGGCGGCGATCTCGGTTCAGGCTCTGGGCTGGCTCAGCGTGCGGTCGGCTGCGTTGCGCCCGGCGTGGACGCTGCTGCATGTGGGCGCCATGCTGTTGGGCCTGCTGCTGATGTGGCAGGCCAGACACCCAGTCTGGCTTGAACATGCGGGTCGAAAGCTGTGGTCCGCTGCGCGTGCTTTTGCCGCAGGCCAGGCTCACGGTGCCCCGGTGGTGCTGGGCGTGATCTGGGCGTTGCTGCCCTGCGGCCTGCTCTATTCCGCATTGCTGGTGGCGGCCCTGACCGGTGATTCGGTGCAGGGTGCTGCGGTGATGGCGTTATTTGCTCTTGGCACGAGCGTGAGCCTGATGGCCGGCCCCTGGCTTTGGCTGCGTTTGCGCGGTCCCGGTACAGGTGAATGGGGCGTGCGCCTGGCCGGGATGGCGCTGGCGGCCAGTTCGGCCTGGGCGTTGTGGATGGGCCTGGTTCATCAGGCGGCCCCATGGTGCGTCACGCAGTGAATTCGCTGGCAGCGCAGGCCAGTGAGGCCTTGGATTGCGTACGGGCGGCGCACCAGCCTGAGGACGATCGCTGGAAGCTGTGCGTGGCACCGATGCTCGATTGGACGGACCGGCATTGCCGCTATTTCCATCGCCTGTTGTCGCGCCGCGCACGGCTGTACAGCGAAATGGTCAGCACCGGTGCGCTGCTGCACGGCGATGCAGCGCGTCATCTTGATTACAACGAAGCGGAACATCCGGTGGCACTGCAGCTCGGCGGCAGTGAACCGGTCGAGTTGGCCCGCTGCGCCAGACTCGCCGAGCGCTGGGGCTACGACGAAGTCAACCTGAACTGTGGCTGTCCGAGCGAGCGCGTGCAGCGCGGCGCATTTGGCGCATGCCTGATGGCCGAGCCGCGTTTGGTAGCCGATTGTGTGCGTGCCATGAACGATGCAGTTTCGGTGCCCGTGACCGTCAAACACCGTATCGGGATTGATCGGTCCGAAAGCTACGACCTGGTCCGCGATTTTGTTGGCGTGGTCAGCGAAGCGGGCTGCACAACATTCATTGTGCATGCCCGCAATGCCTGGTTGCAGGGGCTCAGTCCCAAGGAAAATCGTGAGCTCCCGCCGCTGCGTTACGAGGTGGTGTACCGGCTCAAGGGCGATTTTCCCGGGCTCAGGATCGTCATCAATGGCGGTGTTACCGCCGACGCCGAAGTGACGGGGCACCTGCAGCATGTCGATGGTGTGATGATCGGGCGCGAGGCTTACCACAACCCCTGGTGGCTTGCTTCGTGGGATGCGATGTACTTCGGCGCTTGCCAGAAGCAGCCCACGCGCGAGGAAGTGCAGGCGCAGATGGTTGAGTACCTTCACACGGTGTTTGCGCGCGACGGCAAGCGCTGGCCGGTTGCCGCCCGGGCCATGCTGGGCCTGCGCCACGGCCTGAAGGGCGCGCGCAAGTGGCGCCAGCTGTGGAGTGATCACGATCTCGGCGATCTGGACCCGCGTGCCGTGGGCTGCCGGGCCAGCGGCGCATCCAGCCCTGACGCCGCGGGCAAGTTATCATGACGCCTTGTGTAACGGGTGGCCACGCGTCCCGTCAGCCCGCGTCCGACTCACGCCTTAAGTAATTTCAGCGATCTCGTGCGCCTCAATTCAATCAAGCTATCGGGCTTCAAGTCCTTCGTTGATCCGACCACGTTCATGCTGCCGGGGCAACTTGTCGGCGTGGTCGGTCCGAACGGTTGCGGCAAGTCCAACATCATGGACGCCGTACGCTGGGTTCTGGGCGAGTCCAGGGCCTCCGAGTTGCGTGGTGAGTCGATGCAGGACGTCATCTTCAACGGCACCACCACCCGCAAGGCAGCCAGTCGCGCCAGCGTTGAGCTGGTTTTTGACAATGCCGATCATCGCGCCGGTGGGCAGTGGAGTGAGTTTTCCGAGATCGCTGTGAAACGGGTCCTGACGCGCGACGGCAACAGCAGCTACTACATCAACAACCAGCCGGTCCGCCGACGCGATGTGCAGGATGTCTTTCTGGGTACCGGGCTCGGGCCGCGCGCCTACGCCATCATCGGGCAGGGAACCATCAGCCGGATCATCGAGAGCAAACCCGAAGAACTGCGCCTGTTTCTCGAGGAGGCCGCCGGGGTATCCAAGTACAAGGAGCGGCGGCGTGAAACGGAGAGCCGACTCTCCGACACGCGCGACAATCTGACCCGGGTTGAGGACATTCTGCGCGAGCTCGATGCGAATCTGGAGAAGCTCCAACAGCAGGCAGAGGTGGCCCGAAAGCACAACGCGCTGCAGGCCGAGGTGACGCTCAAGCAGCATCAATTCTGGTTTTTCAAGCGCAGCGAATCGCTGGCGGAGCAGACCAGGATCAAGTCCCAGGCACAGGAGGCGGTCAATGCGCTGGAGGGCCGGGTGGCGGATTTGCGCCATGTGCAGACGCAGCTCGAGGTGATTCGTCAGGCGCACTACGGCGCGGGCGATCAGGTGAATCAGGCGCAGGGAATGCTCTACGAGGCGAGCAGTGAAGTCGGACGACTCGAGGCGGAGATTCGTTTCGCTGTCGAGGGCCGTGCGCGCGTCGATAAGCGACTCAAGAATTTGACGGAGACTGGCGCCCAGTGGTCGGAGCGGCGAGTTCAGGCACAGCGCGAGACCGAGTCCCTGGAGCAACGCGCCGCGCTGGACGCGCAGGAGGCGGCGGCGCTGGGCACCGAAGTCGAGGAGCGGGCCCGCCAACTGCCCGAGGTCGAGACTGCCATGAGCCAGGCGCTGGACGCCGCCAACGCGCAGCGCGCGGCTGTGGCGCAGGTGCAGCAGCAAATTCAGGTGCTGGCGGCCGAGCAGCGCAGCGTGCAGGAGCAAGCCACTGAACTGCAGTCCCGGCGCGAGAGGCTGGCTGCCGAACGCGTGGCGCTGGCAGCGCCTGATGCGGCGCAACTCGCGCATTCGCAAAAAATGTTGGCGCAAGCGCAGGACGAGGCAGGACAGTGTGAAGCTCGACTGCAGGCACTGCAGACGACGGTTCCACAGCTCGACGAAGATCGCCGTAGACGCCAGCAGGAGGCCAACGCACAGAGCGCCCGGTTGGCCGAGATATCGGCACGACTGCAGGCGCTTCGGGCGCTGCAGGAAAAGGTCAAGACCGACGGCAAACTACAGCCCTGGTTGGCGCGCCATGGACTTGACGCACTGCCGGGTTTGTGGAGCCGCATTCATGTCGAGCCCGGGTGGGAAACAGCGTTGGAGGCAGCTTTGCGTGATCGTCTGGGCGCGCTGGAGATCTCGCGTCTGGACCTGGTTCGGGCATTTGCGGCGGACCCGCCGCCCGCCAAGCTGGTGTTTTTCAGTCCGCCTGATGTGCCGATGGCTGCTGCAGCGACGAAGTTGGCGCCGCTGTCGGCCTTGCTGCGTGTGAGCGATGCGGCGCAACTGTCGGTGTTGACCGAATGGCTGCAGGGTTGTTGCACGGCACCGAGCTTTTAGGAGGCGATGGCGGCTCGGGCCGAGTTGCCGCCGGGTGGCCTGATCCTCCTGAAAAGCGGGCATGCCGTAGGCCGTGACAGCGTGAGCTTTTACGCGCCCGATTCCGAGCGCTCGGGTTTGTTGGCACGTGCCCAGGAGATCGAGAATCTGGTGCAAGAGGAGCGCGCGCAGCGTCTGATCTGCGACGAAGCGCGGGCGGCACTGTCGCGGGCCGAGGTGGCCTGTGCCGACGCCGCGCGGCGCCTGGTGGACTTGCGCAGCGCTGCCGCTGCCCATCAGGCACGTATCCACGAGTTGCAGGTGGAACTGTTGCGTTTGACTCAGCTCGCCGAGCAAGTGAACCAGCGTGGCCGGCAGATTGCCGGCGATCTTGCCGAGGTCGATGCGCGGCTGGACGAATTGCAACTGCGTCGCGGGCAAGCGCAGGCCCGTTTCGAGGCACTCGATACCGAGCTGGCCCGAACGCAAGAGCGCCATGCCGAGCTTGACGAGGCAGTGCTGCTCGCACAGCGTCGTCTGGGCGAGTCGCGAGAGGTTCAGCGCGGTTTGGAGCGCCAGTTGCAGGAAGCCGAGTTCCAGGCTCGAAGCCTGCAGGCACGGCGCGGCGAGTTGGCGCGAGCCATTCAGACTGCCGTCGAGCAGGAGGAATCGATACGGCTTGAAGCGCAGAGCGCCGCGCAGGAACTTGATCGCTTCAGCGATGCGGCCGCACAGCAGGCTTTGCAAGAGGCTCTGTCGCTGCGCCTTGAGCGCGAGCGTACGCTGGCCTTGGCGCGAAGCGCGTATGACGAACTGACGGCCCAATTGCGTGCCTGCGATGAACGCCGCCTGCAAATTGAGCGTGACATGGAACCGATGCGCGAGCGTATGACTGAGCTGCAGCTCAAGGAGCAGGCCGCGCGCCTTGGATTTGAACAATACACGCAGTTGTTGTCAGACGCCCAGGCAGACCTGGCTGCGTTGGAGGAGTCGGTCACCGGCGGTGCACGGCTGTCCGGGTTGCAAAGTGAGATCGACCGGATTCATCGAGACATCGCCAGCCTGGGTGCGGTGAATCTGGCGGCCATTGACGAGCTTGGCAGCGCGAGCCAGCGCAAGGCCTTTCTCGATGCCCAGTCGGCCGACCTCAACGAAGCGGTCACCACTTTGGTCGAAGCGATCCGGCAGATCGATCTGGAAACGCGTGTCTTGCTGTCGGATACCTTTGACGCCGTCAATGAGCACTTTGCACGCATGTTCCCCGAGTTGTTCGGCGGGGGCAACGCGCGCCTGGTGATGACGGGTGGCGAGATTCTTGATTCGGGTGTGCAGGTCTTTGCCCAGCCCCCCGGCAAGAAGAATCAGACGATCGCTTTGCTCTCGGGCGGTGAAAAAGCCCTGACTGCCATCGCCCTCGTGTTTGCGATCTTCGCGCTTAACCCGGCGCCTTTTTGCCTGCTTGATGAAGTCGACGCGCCGCTTGACGATGCCAACACCGAGCGTTACTGTCGGCTCGTCCTGAGCATGAGTCGCGAGACCCAGTTCCTGTTCATAAGTCACAACAAGATCGCCATGGAAATGGCGGCGCAACTCATCGGCGTGACGATGCAGGAGCAAGGTGTGTCACGAATCGTGGCGGTCGATATGGACGTTGCGGCGTCGATGACCGAGCTTGCCTGAAATCCATGAGTAATTTGCAGATCGGGTTGGCGGTAACGGGTGGCGTGCTGCTTGCAGCTATGGTCGCCCACAGCGCGTGGCGCTCACGCCGGAGTTCACCGCGTCAGGCCGCGCAGCCTGATCTCCAGGATCTAGGCGCAGCGCCGGTTCACGACTCTTCGGCGCTCGAGCCCGCGCTGGATGCCGCGGCCTTCGACGTGGCCAACTTTCCACTTCCGGTCGTCGAGAAAAGACTTGCACTTGACGGCCTGATCGACGTGCTCGCGCCGATTTCGTTGGAAGTCGCCGTTTCCGGTGAGGCCGCCCTGGCAGTGTTGCCGACGCGTCGCGCGGGCGGCAAGCCGTTCTCCATCGAAGGCTTCAACGATGCTGCCCAGCAGTGGGAAGTTCCGTTGGCCGGCCAGCGCTATACGCAGTTTCAGGCTGGCGTCCAATTGGCCAACCGGTCGGGCCCACTGAACGACATCGAGTTCTCGGAATTCGTCATGAAAACCCAGGCGTTTTGCGATGCCGTCAACGGAACCCCCGATTTCCCCGACATGCGCGAAGAGGTTGCCCGAGCGCGCGAGCTCGACCAGTTTGCCAGCGAACATGACGCCCAGCTCGGATTTGTGCTGCGCTCACGCCATGCTGCCTGGAGTCCGGGTTATGTGCAGCAAAACGCCTCGCGCCTGGGCTTTGTGGCAGGCTCCATGCCTGGACGCATGGTGCTGCCCGCGCCGCATGCGGGTCTGCCACCCTTGCTCGGCTTGAGCTTTGACACACAGGCGGCGATGGCCGACGATCCGGCTCAGTCAGCGATTCAGCAACTGACCCTGAGTCTGGATGTTCCCCAGGTTGATCGTAGCGAGAATGCCTTTGCGCGGATGCGCGAAACGGCGCTCCTGCTGGCGCAGACGATGGACGGCGTGGTCACCGATGACAACGGCATGGCCTTGCAGACGCAAGCAATGGATCGCATTGGCCTGGAACTCGAGCAGGTTTACGACACCCTCGAACAGCGCGGTCTGGCGGCCGGTTGTGCGGCGGCCCGACGCCTGTTTTCCTGACGAGGCGCTGCCTGGGGCTTGACCGATGTCGTGCGCCGATCTCGAACAGCTTGAACAGCTCCGGCAAACCCTGCACCGCTATGCGCATCAATACTATGTGCTCGACGATCCGCAGGTTCCCGACGCTGAATATGACCGCCTGTTCCAGCAACTGCAGGCAATCGAGGCACAGCACCCCGAATTGGTGACGGCCGATTCGCCGACGCAGCGCGTCGGCGGGCGCGCACTGGAAGCCTTTGCCACCGTGCGCCATGCTGTTCCCATGCTCAGCATTCGCACCGAGACCGACACGCAATCGGCAGGTGCGGCTCAGTTTGACGCGCGCCTTCGCCGCGAACTCGGCTTGGATGCGTCGGCGCCAGCGCTGGAATACTGTGCCGAGCCCAAGTTTGACGGGTTGGCGATGAGCCTGCGCTACGAGCTCGGTGTCCTGGTGCAGGCGGCCACCCGCGGGGACGGCGAACTGGGCGAGGACGTGACTCAAAATATCCGTACTATCGGACAGATCCCGCTGCGACTGCCGGCGGATGTGCCACCGCTGCTCGAGGTGCGTGGCGAGGTCTACTTACGCCGCGACGACTTTGAGCGCCTGAATGCAAGGCAGCGCGAGCTCGGGCAAAAGACCTTTGCCAACGCACGCAACGCCGCCGCCGGTGCCGTGCGCCAGCTCGATCCGGCCGTCGCAGCGCAGCGGCCCTTGAGTTTCTTTGCCTATGGCCTGGGTGAGATAGCGGTTTCGGAGCAGGCAGGCCTGCCTTGGGCGTCGCAGTTTGCCCTGCTGCAACGACTCAAAGCCTGGGGATTTCCGGTCTCAGAGCTTGTGCAGAAAGTGCGCGGCGCTCCTGAATTGATAGCGTACCACGAGGCCATCGGTCACCAGCGCGATCGCTTGCCGTTTGACATTGATGGTGTCGTCTACAAAATCAACAGCCTTGATTTGCAGCGCCGCCTTGGTTTTG
>JAKANU010000416.1 GCA_021812315.1 Pseudomonadota bacterium | reverse complement strand
CGCCTGGCCGACGCGGACGTCGTGCAAAGCGTGCGGACCGCGCTGACGGCGCAAAGCAGTGGCTCGGCCCAGGAAATTCTTACCCTGCATCAGGCCGAATCATGGCGGCAGCGATTGCTGCAGAGCGAAGACGCCATTGGCGAATGGTTCAGCCACTACCCCGAAACTGACGCCCAGCAGCTGCGCGCGCTCGTTCGCCAGGCCAGAAAAGACGCCACGCTCGCAAGGCCAGGCGAACCGGCGCGCCACGGCCGGGCTTACCGGGAACTGTTTCAGTTGCTGCGCGAGCACCTGCAGGAAGTGCCTGGACACGGCCCCCTCGATCGCGGCAGCGCGGCGGTCTTTCATCCTTCGCAAGAGGCCTCATGACGACGACCCCACCCCTCGAGACCGTTCGCATCGGCATCGTCTCGGTCAGCGACCGCGCATCAAGCGGTGCTTATGTCGATCAGGGGCTGCCAGCCTTGCAGGGCTGGCTGCGGCGCGCACTGAAGAATCCGCTGCAATTTGAAGCGCGACTGATCCCCGACGAGCAGGACAGCATCAGTACGACGCTGATCGAACTGGTCGACGCCGCTTGCTCCCTGGTGCTGACCACCGGCGGCACCGGCCCGGCGCCGCGTGACGTGACACCGGACGCCACGTTGGCCGTGGCACACAAGGTCATGCCGGGCTTTGGTGAACAAATGCGCCAGATCAGCCTGCGCTTCGTGCCGACTGCAATCTTGTCACGCCAGGTGGCTGTCATTCGCGATCGAACGCTGATCATCAACCTGCCAGGCCAACCGAAATCGATTGCCGAGACGCTCGAAGGACTGAGGGACCAGGGTGGCCAGGCACAGGTACCCGGCATCTTTTCAGCGGTACCCTACTGCATCGACCTGATTGGCGGGCCCTACCTTGAAACCGACGAAGAGGTGTGCCAGGCCTTTCGACCCAAATCGGCCCTGCGCCGACCGCCACCCTGAGCTACTTGCCAACCAGCTGATTGAGCCGCTCCGCCTCGAAGTGCTCGTCGCGCGCTGCGTCTCCCGGCACACAATCGGCTTCCTGGCGCCGGGTCGTGAGCTTGTCGATCGTTTGCCACAGCATCGCTATCTGGTGCTCCTGGGTCGCGGCATGGTCGATCAGGCCACGCATCGCCTGACTCAAGGGATCATCATTTTGCGTCACACCGTAGGCCGAAAAGCCCATTTTCGAAGCCTGCTCTTCGCGCTTGACATCAAGTTCGGCCTGGATGATGCGCGCCGGGTTACCGACCGCCGTGGCGCCAGCGGGTACGGGTTTGGTCACCACCGCATTCGAGCCGATCTTGGCACCATCGCCCACCGCAAACCCCCCGAGCACCTGGGCACCGGCGCCGACGACGACGTCTCGACCCAGGGTCGGGTGGCGCTTGGCACCTTTGTACAGAGACGTGCCACCCAGCGTCACCCCCTGATAGATGGTGCAACCGTCGCCAATTTCTGCAGTCTCGCCGACCACCACGCCCATGGCGTGATCAAAAAATACTCTCGCACCAATGACGGCACCCGGGTGGATTTCGATGCCGGTGAGGAAACGTGCATTGTGCGAAATGAATCGCCCCAGCCATTGCAATCCATGCCGCCAGCACCAGTGCGCCGGCCGGTGCAAGATCACCGCGTGCAAGCCAGGGTAACAGGTGATCACTTCCCAGCGGCTGCGCGCCGCAGGGTCGCGGTCAAGAATGCACTGAATGTCGGAACGTAGTCTGGAAAACATCGTGCAAGTCTAGCCTTTTGGATCGGCCCCTGCTTCGGACATCGGCGCGTGGCTTGGCGCTGCGCGTTCCATCATCTTCGCAATGCCCCGAAGAATATGGATTTCTTCCTGCGTTGGAGCCGCGCGGTTGAACAACTGGTTGAGTCGCGGCATCAATTTTTTCGGCGCCTGCGGATCCAGAAAGCCGATCGCCACCAGGGCCCGCTGCCAGTGTGCCAGCATATCGGCAAGTTGGCGGGCATCGGCTGGTTGCGCCGTCGTCGCCACCGGGACCACCGGAAAAGCTCCCAGTGCCTGGCGCCACTCATAGGCAATCAACTGCAAGGCCGCCGCCAGGTTCAGCGACCCAAACTGGGGATTGCTGGGTATGCTCAAGGCCACATGACAGCGGTAGACGTCCTCATTGCTCATGCCAAAGCGCTCACTGCCAAACAGAAACGCGATACCGCCGCGCCGCGATGAGGTCTCAGGAGCTTCCCCGCAGTTCTCTGTTGCCTTCGCTATTTCAGGCTCTAGAGCCCGTGAATCAAGCGCTAGTCGCTCCTGTTTCGATAGCAACTCAAAATGCTCGCGTGGTGTGCGGGTTGGCGGACCGAAGTCGCGTGGTGTCATGGCGGTGGCACACAAATGCGTCATGTCTTGCACAGCCTCATCGAGGGTCGCGACGATGCGTGCCCGGCTCAAGACATCCCGGGCACCGCTGGCGCGCTGAATCGTCTCTTCACGGCGCAGCACGTTGGCCCAGCGCGGAGCCACCAGCACCAGATCATCAAAGCCCATGGTCTTCATGGCGCGCGCGGCGGCGCCCACGTTGCCCGCGTGGCTGGTTTGAATCAGAATGAACCGCATGTG
>JAKANU010000415.1 GCA_021812315.1 Pseudomonadota bacterium | reverse complement strand
GCGACCTGCCGCGTGCCGAGGCCTATGCCAACGCCAAGGCCGAGGTCGTGCCGCGGGCCGACTACGCCAAGGTGCTGGCCGCCGTCTACCGCCAAACCCCGTTGCCCGACAAGCCGCGCGACGCCATCGGACTGCCCAAGACCTTGCCCGAGGCCGAGATGCAAAAGCTGCTGCTGCAGAACATCCCGGCGTCGAGCGATCGCCTGCAGGCATTGGCCATGGAGCGTGCGGTGAGCCTGCGCGCCGCGCTCGAAGCGCTGGGCGTGCCCGGGGCGCGCCAGTTCATTGCCGCACCCTTGCTGCTGGACAAGCCTGCTGCCGGCTGGACGCCGCAGGCCAGCCTGTCGCTGACCTTGCCGTGATGCGGGTGCCGGCACATCGCATTTGAACTGGCTTCAGGCTTGTGCGTGACGCAAAGTGATCTGAATCAAGCGTTTGTGCGGCATGCTGAAGGTGTGTCCCGCAATAACCCAGTTGCAAGCATCAGTTTGGTTGACGCCGGGAGCGCGACAGGCCTACATTGGACTGACCGAGGCGGTGCAGCCGCAGCGGTGGCCGGACCGGGTGAAGCTCGGGCCGGAGTCCCCCCAAAATCCCTGCATCCCTGCGGGGTTGGCACCTGGCAACAAACCCTCGTGCCGTGCTGAACCGGGCCGCGTCACCGCAAGGTACGCGGCCTTCTCATGCGGCTCTTGGCCGCGCGGCAGCCTCAGCCTGCCGCATAGAAGGCTTGTTTGGCCTGGTACATCTGCTGGTCGGCGGCGTGATGGGCTTGCTCCAGGGCCATGCCGGCGTAGGCGGTGGCGCGACCCACGGCGTAACTCAGGCGGGCACCGGTGTAAAACTGGTTGTTGACTTCGGCCATGTGAAGGATGCGGTTGTGCACCTGCTGCGCGGCGCGCTCGTCCTGGTAGGGCAGCAGCATGGCGAACTCATCGCCACCGATGCGCGCCACGACGTCATTCGCCCCGGCAGCCTTGAGCAGCACCTCGGCGGCGCGGCGCAGCAACTGGTCGCCGGCCTCGTGGCCTTGGGCGTCGTTGATCGGCTTGAGACCATTCAGATCCAGCACCAGAACGCTCACCGGCACGCGCTGCTCGGCCTGCAGGCGGTGCAACGCATCTTCATAAAATGCGCGGTTCTTCAGCCCCGTCAGCACGTCGTGCGTGCCCAGGTATTGCATATAGCTCTCGGCTTTCTTGCGCGCCGTGATGTCGCTGATCGCCACCAGCACCCGCTGCCAGCTGCGTTCCGAACCCGGCAGCGCGGTGCGGCGCAGCAGGATGTCGACCGGCTCGCCATGCAGGGCGTAGTTGATGCCTTCGTATTCGGCCGTGATTTTGCCGTCCCACAGGTCCACCAGCTCGGTCTCGAAATGCCGCCGCGCCTCGTCACGGAACACGCGGTGCAGGTTATCGATCAACGCCGTTTTGCTCGCTGCGCCGAACAGCTCCAGGGTCTGCTGGTTCACATCCACCACGCGAATGCGCTGCATGGATTCGAGCACCACCTCGGGATGCTCCACCAGGTGCCGGCGGATATTGGTGATGCCCTGCGCGCGCAAACCCTCCAGATAACTGCGCAAGGCGCTGTAATCCTCCAGCCAGAGCGACACGGGCGAGTGCTCGAACAGACCCTGGGCATGCAGCTCGGATGCCGCCAGGCGCTCCATGGCGCGCTTGCGCTCGGTGATGTCGGTGATGGAAATGAGCACGCGGCTCCAGTCCTGCTCGTGTCCTGGCAGCAGGCTGCGGCGCAACAGCACCTGCACCGGCATGCCGTCGAGCGCATAGTTGATCCCCTCGATCTCGATGTCCACCTGCCCGTCCCACATGCGCTTGAGCTCGTAGGCGAAGTGTCGCGACATGTCGTCGCGAAACACCCGGTGCAGATTGGCGAGCAACGCGTCCTGGCTCTCGGCCTTGAACAGCTTGAGCGTGGTGGCATTCACCTCCACCACGACGATGCGCGCCATCGCCTGCCCAAGCACGTAAGGATGGGCTTCGAGATGGGCTTCGAAATCCGTCACGCCCTGCTGGCGCAACGCGTCGAGCAGCGCACGCACGGCGCTGTAATCCTCGATCCACAACGACACCGGGGCGTTCTGAAACACATCGTGAAAGTTCATGACCATGCAGACAGTGCGGTTCGGGCTGCCATTGTGCGTGATGCACAACAAGCCCAGCCCAGCAACCGCGCCGCCAATGCCCGCCCTCCCCCGTGAGTTCAGGCATGACCCGCATGCCGACGCCGGGGGCCAAAACTGCGCACAATGCGAACTGTTCGCAGACCCACCGGAGCACCACCATGCAAGCCGCCAGCCCCGCTTTCACGCCCCCCCAGGCGACGAACGCCAAACTTGAAACCATCACCCTCGCCGGCGGCTGTTTCTGGTGCGTGGAGGCCGCGTTCAACGCGGTGGATGGGGTGTTCGAAGCCACCAGCGGCTATGCCCAGGGCCAGGTGCAACAGCCTAGCTACGAGCAGGTTTGCGGCGGACGCACCGGACATGCCGAGGCAGTCCGCATCCGATTCGACCCCGCCAAGCTCAGCCTCGACGACGTCCTGGACCTGTTCTTCACCATCCACGACCCGAC